>CALXJM010000018.1 GCA_944388625.1 uncultured Clostridia bacterium | reverse complement strand
TCACTATGAAGAAGTTCCAAAATCAATTTTAGACAATATTGTTGCAACAAGAATGAAAAAAGACGAATAAAATGTTGTAAAAAACAAAGAAAGCTATTGCAAAAAACAGAGAAATGTTATAAAATACATTCATCAAAAAAGATTTTGAATTTTAAAATAAAAATAAAAATAAGGAGGATTTCAAATGGCTAAAGCAAAATTTGAGAGAACAAAACCACATGTTAACATTGGTACAATTGGTCATGTTGACCATGGAAAAACAACAACAACAGCAGCTATTACAAAATGGTTAGGATTATTAGGAAAGGCACAATACACAGCTTATGATCAAATTGACGGTGCACCAGAAGAAAAAGCAAGAGGTATTACAATTAATACAGCACACGTTGAATATGAAACAGAAAAAAGACATTATGCACACGTTGACTGCCCAGGACACGCAGACTATGTAAAAAACATGATTACAGGTGCTGCACAAATGGATGGAGCTATATTAGTAGTTTCAGCAGCTGATGGTCCAATGCCTCAAACAAGAGAGCACATACTTCTAGCAAGACAAGTTGGAGTTAAATATATTGTTGTATACTTAAATAAATGCGATATGGTTGACGATCCAGAATTGTTAGAATTAGTAGAAATGGAAGTAAGAGATTTATTATCTAGTTACGAATTCCCAGGAGATGAAATTCCAATTATTAAAGGATCATCTTTAAAAGTTTTGGAATCAACATCTACAGATCCAAATGCACCAGAATATGCATGTATGAAAGAATTAATGGATGCAGTTGATAACTATATTCCAACACCAGAAAGACCAACAGATCAACCATTCTTAATGCCAGTTGAAGACGTATTTACTATTACTGGTAGAGGAACAGTTGCAACAGGTAGAGTAGAAAGAGGAACAATTAAAGTTTCTGAAGAAGTTGAAATTGTTGGATTAGCAAAAGAAGCTAAAAAAACAGTTGTAACAGGTGTAGAAATGTTCAGAAAATTGTTAGATCAAGCAGAAGCTGGAGATAACATTGGAGTTCTATTAAGAGGAATTCAAAGAAATGAAATCGAAAGAGGTCAAGTATTAGCAAAACCAGGAACAATACATCCACATACAAAATTCAAAGCAGAAGTTTACATTTTAACTAAAGAAGAAGGTGGACGTCATACACCATTCTTCAATGGATACAGACCACAATTCTATTTCAGAACAACAGATGTTACAGGTGTTATTGATTTACCAGCTGGTGTAGAAATGGTAATGCCAGGAGACAATGTTACAATGACAATCGAACTTATCACACCTATCGCTATTGAAAAAGGATTAAGATTTGCTATTCGTGAAGGTGGTAGAACAGTAGGTTCAGGTATTGTATCTGAAATATTTGAATAATATAAGAATAATGAAAATTCTTAAACAATAGAAATAGAGGTTTTTGAAAATATTTTTCAAAAACCTCTATTTTTGTACATAGTAAAATTAAGCTATTTTAAGTTTGATAAGTTAATTAAAGAATAATATTTAATATTTCTTATACTACTTAGTCAAAAATACTTGATTTTTTGATAAAAAACAAATACAATACTAAAGTAAAATATTATTAATATAAAAATCATTTATACTTTTTTATAAATGTGATTTTGATATAAAATAAATTCACATATAATTTTTTAAATGAAATATATTTTCTTAAAGGGGAGAATACAGTGAAAATATTATTAGATGCTATGGGAGGAGATAATGCACCATTAGAAGCAATTAAAGGTGCAGTAAAAGCCAGCAAAGAAATTGAATCAGAAATTATTTTGGTTGGAAATGAACAAATTATAAATCAAAAAATCAAAGAACTTTACGGGAAAGAAAACATTCAAGAAGTTGGCAAAAACTTAAGCATTCGTCATGCTTCAGAAGAAATTAATATGGAAGATATTCCAACTCAAGCTATAAAAACCAAAAAAGATTCTTCTATGGTAGTAGGATTTAATATGTTAAAACAAGGAGAGGGAGATGTATTTATATCTGCAGGAAATTCAGGTGCTTTGCTAACAGGAGCAACTTTACTAGTAGGAAGAATTAAAGGAATTGATAGACCAGCTATTGCTCCAATGCTTCCAGCCTATAAAAAAGGGCTTATGCTAATGGATGCAGGAGCTAATACAAATTGCAAACCAATTAATTTAGTACAATTCGCACAAATGGCTACTATATACTTAAAAAATGCATACAATATAGAAAAACCAAAAATCGGATTACTAAATATAGGAACAGAAGAGACAAAAGGGAATGAATTGGTTAGAGAAGCTTTTAAAGATTTGAAAGAGAATCATGAAGCATATGGAGTAAATTTTGTTGGAAATGTAGAAGGAAGAGATGCATTCTCAGGAGAAATTGATGCCATTATTACAGATGGCTTTACAGGAAATGTGTTTCTAAAAACTGTAGAAGGATTTGGAAAATTTGTAAAAAAATCTTTAATAGAAAGCTTAAAAAAGAATTTTCTATCTATGTTGGGAGCTATTACCGCTTTACCAGCAATTAAAAGATTTTCTAAGAAAATGGATTATAAACAATACGGTGGAGCACTATTTTTAGGAGTGAAAAAACCAGTTGTAAAAGCACATGGAAGTAGTGATGAATTTTTATTTTATTTTACAATAAAACAAGCTGAAAATTTTGTGAAAAGCAACGCAGTGGAAAATATGAAAACAGAATTTGAAAAAATGAATAAAAAAGCTTGACAATTATAAATAGTTATAATATCTTATAGTAAAATGAAAATTATCGAATAACATATGCTAAAGGAGGTGGGAAAAATGACACAAGAAGAAATATTTGAAAAAGTAAAAGAAATTATAGTAGACCAATTAGGAGTACCTGAAAATTCAGTAACATTAGAAGCATCATTTGTAGATGATTTAGGAGCTGATTCTTTAGATATAGTTGAATTAGTAATGGCATTAGAAGAAGAATTTGAAATAGAAATTCCAGATGCTGATGCTGAAAAAGTAGTTACAGTAAGTGATGTAGTAGACTATTTAAAAGACAAAGTGGCTTAAGAATATAAAACAAGAATAAGGCTGAAATAAAGCCTTTTTTTGTTTTGACAAATATAAACAAATGTTTTATAATATAAAAGAAATTATTGTATAGCAAAATGCACATTTTGCTATACAACAAGGTTAAATTTCCTTTCTTATAAAATCTGATGTAACAAAATTTATTAGAGCGGTGATTGCTCAAATGGAGGCTTTATGAAACGACAAATTTTGCATGTAGACGTAAATAATGCATTTTTAAGTTGGACAGCAATTCAAAGATTAAAACAAGGAGAAGAACTAGACATTCGAACAATTCCTGCTATTATTGGAGGAGATGAAGAAGCCAGAAAAGGAGTTGTATTAGCTAAAAGTATTAAAGCAAAAGAATTTGGTATAACTACAGGAGAGCCAATTTATTTTGCAAGAAAAAAATGCCCTAAAGTAAAAATATATTCTTCTGACATGGAAACATATAAGTATTATTCAAATCAGCTATATCAGTTATTATTACAATATACAGAAAAAATAGAACGTTTTTCCATAGATGAATGCTTTTTAGATATGACAGAGTATTTAATGAACCGTGCCTTATTAGAGATAGCTTATGAAATTAATAAAAGAGTAAAAAAAGAATTGGGATTTACAGTAAATATAGGAGTAGCACACAATAAATTGTTGGCTAAAATGGCATCTGATTTTACAAAACCAGATAAGGTACATACTTTATTTGAAGAAGAAATTGCAGAAAAAATGTGGCAAATACCAGTTTCAGAGTTATTTATGATAGGCAAGAAGAGCGTTCCAAAACTAAAGCTTTTAGGAATAAAAACCATTGGAGACTTAGCAAGGTACAATAAAAATGAATTAGAAAAGCAATTTGGAAAAGCAGGAAAAACCATGTGGGAATATGCCAATGGAATTGATAATAGCGAAGTTTATTATGAAGTGGAAAAACCTAAAGGAATAGGAAATTCTACGACTTTGCCAAGAGATATATATAATATAGAAGAATTGAACAAAATTATATTAACACTTACAGAACAAGTAACATATCGCTTGAGAAAACAAAAAATGCTTGCCAGTGTAGTTAATGTGCAACTAAAAACAAAAGAGTTTAAAATAATGTCACATCAGAGGAAAATGTTTTGTCCAACCAATCAAACAATAGAAATATATAAGCAAGCAAAAGAACTATTGAAAGAACTTTATAAAGGAGAAGGAATTCGATTAGTACGGAGTAAGAGTAGATAATCTAACAGAAGATGGAGAGGAACAATTATGCTTATTTCAAAATTCAAAAAATGAAAAACAAGAAAAGATAGATAAAGCCATGGATGAATTAAGAAATAAATATGGATATGAGAAAATAAAAAGAGCAGGTAGAATAGTGACAACTCAGAGTCACATACAAAAAAGAGGTAATTATTGGCAGGAATAAACATTGAAATTTGAATTCATTAATGATATAATAGGTAGCGCTAGATAGAAAATAATTAAAGCTAAATAAAGGCGAGTTTGAAAATAATATAAGATTGCTTTATAAAAATTGAAACAAAATAATAGCAATTTTTATTTTTTTAACAAACTTAATTTGTACCGTAGAAGGGAACGATACTAAAATGAATATAAAGCGAATTAAATTTTTGATTGCATTATATATAGGAAAAATACTAGTATTTTTAACACGATTAATTTCAAAAGAAAGAGGAACTAATATTCCAGGAGCATATGCTAATAAAATTCAAAAAGATTTTATTAATGGTTTTAGAGGAATTAATTATGATAAAGTAATTTTTATTACAGGAACAAATGGAAAATCAACTACAAATAATATAATAGTACATACACTAAGAACTGCAGGAAAAACAGTCGCAACAAATTTAGAAGGAGCAAATTTGATTGGAGGAATAGCAACAGCATTAATTAAAAATTCAACTTTAACAGGCAATATGAAAACAGAATGTATGTGTTTCGAGATAGATGAAAGATCATTTGCGCGTATTTATGAATATTTACCTGCGAAAAATATATGTATAACTAATTTACAAAAAGATCAAGTACAAAGAAATGGAGAACCAGATTATATATATCAAAAACTAAAAAAAGTAATAAATCCTAGTATGACTTTATATTTGAACAATGAAGAACCAAGAGCAAAATCTTTTGAAGACATGGGCTGTAAAGTTTTCTATTATGGGGTTGAAAAAAACGAAACATCATTTGAGAAAAATGATTTTTTTGATGTGAGCTTACCATGTCCAAAATGTAATGATAAAATAAAGTTTAATTATTATAATATTGATAATGTAGGAAATTTTACCTGCACAGGATGCAATTTTAAGAGTGAAGAAAAACCAAATTTTGAAATTAAAAATATTAATTTTAAGACAAACGAATTTGAATGTGATGGAAAAAAGTATAAAGTCCCATATAGCCAACCGTTTTTTATGTATAATTACGCATTGTGTATTGCTATATGTCAAAAATTTCAAATACCAGCAGATCAAATACAAAAAGCATTCAGTACATTTAAGAATATTAGTGGAAGATTAGAAACTATTCATTACGGTTCAAAAGAAATTAAGTATATTAGAATTAAGCAAGAAAATCCAGAAACATTGCAATCTGCATTTGATTATATAGCTAGAGATAGTAATCCTAAAATTTTTATGTTGGGACTAGAACAACTAGTTGATTTTAAACCATATTATACTAATACTTTTTATTCATTTGATTGTAATGTGAATAAATTAATTGAATCCAATATCGAGAGATATATTTGTTTTTCAGAAGCAGTTGCATATGATAGTGCTAATAGATTAATTTATGCTGGAGTAGACAAAAATAAAATCTCCATTTTACCAACAGATAGTGATGAAGAAATTCTAAAGGAACTAGATAAATATGATTGTAACAATGTATATCTAGTTACATGGCTCCATAAATATGAAGAACTAATTAAAGATGTGGCAAAGATAAAAAAGGCAGGTGGTAAGGATGGAAAATAATGAATTAAACATTACTTGGTGCTATCCAGACATATTGAACCTACACGGAGATAGGGGAAATATAATGGCATTAAAGAGAGTTGCAGAGCTATTAGAGTTAAAAGTAAACATAAATAAGATAGAAAACTATCAAGATGAAATTGATTTTGAAAATACAGATATACTATTTTTCAATGCAGGAGAATTAAAAGTGGTAGAGCCGATTGTAGAAGCATTAAAATCAAAAAAAGAGGAATTAGATAATTATATAAAAAAAGGAAAAATTATTATGGCTATTGGAAGCACAGGAGCTGTTTTTGCACAAGAAGTCATGAGAACAGATGGCTCAATTGTGAAGGGACTTGGCTATTTAGACATGCGCTGTATAGAAAGAGAATATGTATATGGAGATGATTTGATTTATCGTTTAAAAGATGATGAGAATATGGAAATCAATGGAAGTCAAATTCAGATAATAGATACCTTATTAAATGATGGTATTGAATTAGGAACTCTAATATATGGTAAAGGAAATAATGGAGAAGTAGATAAATCAGAAGGGGCAAAATATAAAAATCTTATTTTTACTAATTGCTTAGGGCCTGTTCTTGTAAAAAATCCTTGGTATGCAGAAAAATTAATAAGACAAGCTATGGAAAATAAAGGAATAAAAATAGAAAAGCAGATAGATAAAGACGAATATGAAATAGAGAGAAAATCGATGGAGTGTATTAAAAGATTTATTGATAAGAAAACATCAGAAGAAAAGAAAGGATAAATATGTACCCAAGAATAGAAATTAATTTAAAAAATATAGTAGAAAATGCTAAGAAAGTAAAGAAACTCTGTGAAAAACAAGGGATTTCTCTTTCTTTGGTTGTAAAAATTTTAGCAGACAGTAAAGAAATAGTACAAACATTAGTGGAAAATGGTATAGATTGCATTTGTGATTCTAGAATTATGAATTTAAAGAGCTATCAAGATATCACTGTCGAAAAATGGCTAATTCGAATTCCTATGATTTCTGAAGTAAAAGAAGTAGTAAAATATACGGATGTTAGCTTAAATAGTGAAATGCAAGTTATAAGAAAATTAAATGATGAAGCTAAAAAACAAAATAAGAAACATAAAGTTATTCTTATGTACGAACTAGGAGATTTAAGAGAAGGATGTTTAAAAGAAGAACTTGAAGAAATTTTGAAAGAATCTATTAAATTAGATAATATAGAAGTGTATGGAATAGGAATAAACTTAAGTTGCTATGGAGAAATTGTTCCAACAGAAGAGAATATGAGAGAATTAGAAGAAATTGTAGAAGAATTAGAAAATAAGTACCAGATCCGATTTAAGGTTATTTCTGGTGGGAGTTCTAGCTCATATAATATGTTAAAAGAAGGGAAATTACCTAAAAAGATTAATAATTTACGATTAGGAGAAGCTGTATTTTTAGGTAATGTACCATGTTTTGAAGAAGAAATCGAAGATTTAAATAGAAACAATTTTTTATTAAAAACAGAAATCATAGAACTAAAAGAGAAACCATCTGTTCCAAGAGGGAAAAGAGGGAAAAGCAATTCTTTTGGAGAAAATATTACTTTTATTGATAGAGGAATTAGAAAAAGAGCAATTGTTGGATTAGGAAAACAAGATGTAAGAATTGAATGCTTGACACCAGTAGATGAAAGTATTATCATATTGGATGGCAGTAGTGACCATATACTATTAGATGTAAGTGATAGTTCAAAACATTATAAAGTAGGAGACATTATAGAATTTAAACTGAACTATGCAGGTATATTAACTACTATGACATCTAAATATGTAGAAAGAAAGATTGTGAGGTAAATAGTTTTGAGCAAAATAGATATTATAGAAGCAGCTTCTGATTTGGGAGTAACAGTTGAAGGGGCAGACGAAGGACCAAATATTTTAATACAAAATATAAAAAACATTAATGAAAGTAATGTATACAAAATAAGCAAGGGAAATGTAATAAAAGAAAAAGGAGCAGAAAATAAACAAAAAAATTTACGAGAAGTTAATATTTTTAATGAGAAATTATATAAAAAAATACAAGAAATTCTAAAAAATGGAAATATTCCACTCACAATTGGAGGAGACCATAGTATTGCCATAGCAAGTGCACTTGCTTCAATAGAAAAATATAAAAAATTAGGAATTATTTGGTTTGATTCACATGGAGATTTCAATACTTTTGAAACAACAGAAACAGGGAACATTCACGGTTTACCACTAGCAGTAATTACAGGGTATGAACGAAAAAAATTAGCAGAATTCCATAAAGGAAATTTTTATCCATATGAGAATACAGTTATTGTAGGTGCAAGAGATGTGGACAGATTAGAATGGGTAAACTTAAAAAAAGCCGGTATAACAGTTTTTTCTACAGAAGATATTAGAAAAATGGGAGTAGAAACTGTTGTAAAAAATGCAATAAGCATAGCTACTAATGGAACAGAAGGAATGCATATAAGTTATGATATTGATTTAATAGACCCAGAAATAGCACCTGGAGTATCCGTTCCAGCATTAGATGGAATTACAGAAAATCAAGCAAAGCAAATTGTAGAAGAGTTTTTAAAAGAAAAGAAGAAAATTAAATCAATTGATGTAGTAGAGTTTAACCCACTAAGAGATAAAGAAAATAAAACTAAAGAAATCACATTAGATATAATAGAAACAATAAAAAACAATCTAATAAATTAAAAAAATATTTCGAAGACTTACATATTAAAAATTAATGTTAGAAACAATAAAGGGAAAAATTGGTGTTTAGCAAGCAAAATTTAGAGACATAACAAAAAAACAAATGAACTATTCACAGGCGACATAGGGTCGCCTGTAAGCTATATATGGAGGAGTTATGGAAATAGAAAAAATAGAAAAAAGTATAGGTTACTATTTTAAAAATAAAGCATTATTAAAAACAGCGTTCACACATACTTCTTATGCTTATGAAAACAAAGTAGAAAGTAATGAGAAACTAGAATATTTGGGTGATGCTATTTTAGAATTTGTTACAAGTAAGTATTTATATGAAAATTACTCTAATTTATCTGAAGGAGAAATGACTAAAGTTAGAGCTGCAGTGGTTTGTGAAGATAGTTTATATAATATAGCACAAAAGTACAATTTTAGTGATTTCTTGTATTTAGGCAAAAGTGAAAAGGCAAGTACAAATAAAAGAAAAGCTATTTTAGCAGATAGTGTAGAGGCAGTTATAGCAACTATTTATTTAGATACAGGCTTAGAAATGGCAGAAAAATTTATACTATCAAATTTGAAATATGCTATTGAAGTAGCGAGTAAAAATGTAGGAATGAAAGACTATAAGACTGTATTACAAGAAAAGTTACAAATACATGGAGAAGTTCATATAAAATACAATGTTATTAGCGAAAAAGGACCAGATCATAATAAAACATTTACTGTAGAAGTAGCCTTAGAAGGGAAAAGACTAGCAACTGGTTCCGGAACAAGCAAAAAAGCAGCCGAAATGGAAGCAGCCAAACACGCATTAGAAAGGGACGAATATAAATAATGAAAAAACAATATATTATACCAATATTTGTACCTCATTTGGGATGTCCAAATAACTGTACTTTTTGTAATCAAAAAACAATTAGTGGGCAACAAAAACAAATAACAGAAAAAGAAGTAGTTGATACAATAGAATATTATTTAAAAAATTTTAAGGAAAAGGAAATTGAAAAAGAAATTGCTTTTTTTGGAGGAAGTTTTACAGGAATAGAAAAAAATATACAAAAAAGTCTTTTGAAAATTGCATATTCATATAAAAAAGCTGGAATAATACAAGGAATAAGAATATCTACTAGGCCAGATTACATTGATAAAGATAATTTAAAGATGTTAAAACATTATGGAGTAACTACTATAGAATTGGGAGTACAATCCACCAATAATTATATATTAGAAAAATGTAAAAGAGGACATAATTTTGAAGATGTAAAAAATGCATCAAAATTAATTAGAAGATATGGATTTATACTAGGGCATCAAATGATGGTAGGATTACCAGAAAGTACAAGAAAAGACGAACTTAAAACAGCCAAAGACTTAGCAAAACTAAAACCAAAAATTGTAAGAATTTATCCAGTACTTGTAATTAAAGGGACAGAATTAGAGGAAGAATTTAAAAGAGGAGATTATGAACCACTTAAATTAACTCAAGCAATAGAAACTTGCAAAGATTTGTTATTATTTTTCGAGAGACAAAAAATCAATGTGATTCGAATTGGTTTACAAAATACAGATGTTATTATAAATCCTGAAAAAGAAAAAAGTGAAGTTGTAGCAGGACCATATCATGAGTGTTTTAGACAATTGGTGGAATCTGCAATTTGGTATGAACGCATTGTAGAAAAAATAAAATCTTTTAATGTAAGAGTAAAAGAAATTGAAATTAAAATTAATCCTAAAGATGCAAATTATGTAATAGGATATAAGAGAGAAAATATAGAAAACTTAAAAAAAATGTATA
This sequence comes from uncultured Clostridia bacterium, assembly GCA_944388625.1. Lineage (GTDB taxonomy): Bacteria > Bacillota > Clostridia > TANB77 > CAG-508 > CALXJM01. Next base: position 13,717 of record CALXJM010000018.1, on the reverse strand, counting down.
ATGTAATTGCTAAAATTGTGCAAGATACAAAAATGAGGAAAGGAAAGTTTAAAATAGCAATTTTAAAAAAGTACACAGATTTCCTTGATGAATAAGAAAATTAAAAAAACTAATACTAGCTATAGTATTAGTTTTTTTGTATAGGAAAAATTGTTTTTTATTTTAGGTTTTGCTTAAATAAATTGAAAATATCATTAAAAGACTTAGACATAATAAGCTAAAACATATAAAACGATTTTAAAAATGCCACTAAAATATGAAGAAATGGAGGAAATATGAAAAAATTTTTTTCTAAAAAATTACTGGTGGAAATTTTTCAGACAATTTTAGGTTCTTTTATTATGGCTCTTGGAACAAGTCTGTTTTTGCTTCCAAATCAATTGTCTTCCGGTGGTTTTAGTGGAATTGCAACTATTACGTATTATTTATTAAATTTACCTATGGGAACAATAATTCTAGCATTAAATATCCCACTATTTATAATAGCATTTTTTAAAATTGGAAAAACTTTTTTATTAAAGGCAGTAGCAGGAACTATTTCACTTTCTTATTTTATTGATTGTACGGATAAGCTTAAACCACTAACACAAGATAGATTGTTAGCATGTATTTATGGTGGAATTATAATTGGAATAGGAACTGCAATTATTTTAAGAGCAGAAGGTTCTACAGGTGGAACAGAGTTATTAACTAATATTATAAACAAATATAAACCAGGGCATAAAACAAGCAGTTTAATTGTAATTTTAGATACAATTATTGTAGGACTGAATGTATTCCTTTTTAAAGAAATAGAGATTGGCCTATATTCTGCTATTTCAATTTACATTATGGGAAAAATATTAGACATTCTATTTGAAGGGATATATTTTACTAAGATTATGTATATTATATCTGACGAATATGAAAAAATTGCTCAAAAAATAGAAACTGAGCTAGAAAGAGGAGTAACAGGATTATATGGCAAAGGAATGTATACGAAACAAGATAAAATGATTTTATTATGTGTAGTTGGAAGAAGAGAAATAATAAGATTACGACGAGAAATAAAAGAAATTGATAAAAATGCATTTATTATTTTATCAGATGCAAGAGAAGTATTAGGAAAAGGCTTTAAAACTCACTAAACAAGCGGATTGTGATAAAGTGGTAAATTCAATTAAAATCTAATATATATATATTTACTTTTTTATCAAGTTGTGATTTAATTTAGAAAAGGTGAATGAAAAAGTGAAAGAGCAAAAATTAGAAATAGAAAAATTAGAAACATTTGAATTAAAAGACATATTTGAATGTGGTCAATGCTTTAGATGGAACATTCAAGCAGACGGAAGTTATATTGGAGTGTTTGGGAATAATGTAATGCAGGTACAAATGCAGGGAAACCATATTTTATTCAAAGGAATATGTGAAAAAAATATAGAAGAGACTGTAAAAGAATATTTTGATTTAGAAAGAAACTATGAAGAAATACAATCTATATTATCAAATATAGATGGAAACCTAAAAACAAGTATAGAATATGGGAAAGGAATTCGTATTTTAAATCAAGACTTATGGGAAACTATAATTTCATTTATTATATCTGCAAATAATAATATCCCAAGAATTAAAGGGATTATTGAAAGATTATCACAAAAATATGGAACAGAAATTAAATGGAGACAACACACATATTATACATTCCCCACACCAGAACAATTAAAAGATGTGACCATAGAAAAATTTAGAGAGTTAGGACTTGGTTTTAGAGATAAAAGAGTTTTTGAAACTACTCATAATATCTTAGATGGAAAAATAAATTTGGAAGAGCTAAAAAATGAAAAAAACACTTTAAAAGTAAGAGAGAAATTGCTAGAATTACCAGGGGTAGGCCCTAAAGTAGCAGATTGTATATTATTATTTTCTACATTAAAAAGACTGGAAGTTTTTCCAATTGATGTATGGGTAAGAAGAGTTATGAATGATTTATACATAAAAAAAGATGATGAAACTAAGGTAAATAATAAAACAATTTTAAAATTGGCAGAAAGCAAATTTGGAAATTTGGCAGGAATAGCACAACAATACTTATTTTATTGGAAGAGAGAAAGTGCATAAGTTAAGATTTAGGTGATAAAAATGAGTATAAGATTTATATATGGAAGAAGCGGTACTGGAAAGAGTGAATATATTTATAAAGACATAAAAGAAAAAATTAACACAAAAGAAAAAATATATATTCTTACACCAGACCAGTTTTCTTTTATGGCCGAAAAAAAATTATTAGAAATAGCAGAAGAGGAAACAAGTCTAAATGCAGAGGTACTTACATTTAATAGAATGGCATATAGAGTATTTAGTGAAGTATATGGAGCAGCGGAAGTTAATCTTAGTCTAACAGGAAGAAAAATGCTTTTATACAACATTTTATTAGAAGAAAAAAATAATTTGACATTTTTAAAAAATTCAGAAGGAGATATTGATTTAGTATCTACTACTATAACTGAATTTAAAAAACATAATATTACAGAAAAGCAATTGCAAGAGAATATAAACAATATAGGTTCCACATATTTGAAGGCAAAACTCACAGATTTACATTTAATATATGCCAAATACAATCAAAAAATTAAAGATAAATATATTGATGAAAACGATAAATTAACTTTATTAGTAGAAAGACTAGAACAAAGTTCCATGTTTAAAAACAGTCTTATTTACATAGATGAATTTACCGGATTTACTAGGCAAGAATACAATGTGATTGAAAAACTATTAAAATTGGCTAAAATGGTAACTGTTACGATTTGTGCAGACGAATTAGAAATAAAAGACGATAAAAAACCAGAAAATGATATTTTCTATTCTAATAAACAAACTGCTAAAGAGCTTGTAAAATATGCAAAAAACAGTCATTGTGCAATAGAAAAGCCTTTATATCTCTATAAAGCGTACAGATATAAAACAGAAGAATTAAAGCATTTGGAAAAAAACTTATATGGAACTCCATACCGAAAATACGAAAATAAAATCAATTCAATTGCTCTTTTTTTGTGCGAAAATCCATATTCCGAGATAGAACTAGTAGCAAAGAATATTGTAAATCTAGTTAGAAACTGTGGATATAGATATAAAGATATAGCTATCACTACAAAAGACTTACAGCCTTATGCAAGTATTGTAAAGGCTATTTTTAAGCAATACGAAATTCCGGTATTTATGGATGAAAAAAAAGAATTAAGTCAAAATGCAATTGTAAAATATGTACTTGCTTTATTAGATATATTTGCTAAAAATTGGTCATATGAAGCTATGTTTAATTATATTAAATCTGGTTTTTTAGATTTAGAAGAAGTACATATTTATCATCTAGATAATTATTGCAAAAAATGGGGTATTAAAGGAAGTAGATGGTATAAAGAAGACTGGAAATGGGAAGATGAACAATTAGATACTATAAACACTATAAGAAAACAAGTTATAGAGCCTTTAATTGAATTAAAAGAAAATTTAAGTGGAACAAAGACATGCAAACAATTTTGCGAGCAACTTTATACTTTTTGGATAAAACAAGGAATTATTGATAAAATAGAGCAAAAGCAAGAGAAAATCAAGAAATATAATAATGGAAATGAAGAATTATGGCAAGCATTTCAAATAATTTTAAAAGTGTTAGATGAAATGGTTCTAGTATTTGGAGAAGAAGAAATAACATTTGAAAAATATAGAGATTTGATTAAAATTGCGATGCAAAAAGATGGATTAGGAGAAATCCCAATGTACATGGATGAAGTTACTATGGGAGATATCGAAAGATCTAGAAGTCATAAAGTGAAAGCTATTTTTATGATTGGTGTAAATGATGGTAGCTTTTTAAATGGGAACATGGAAGAAGGTTTTTTAAGTAATGAGGATAGATTAACTTTAAAGCAAAATGGAATGGAACTTGCTAAAGATACTTTAGAAAGATTGTATGAAGAGCAATTTAATGTATATAAGGCATTCTCAACAGCAGAAGAAAAACTGTATATATCATATATTATGGCAGACAAAGAAGGAAATACGAAAAGACCATCTATTTTAATTTCTAAATTAAAAAAAATATTTCCTAATTTGCAGGAAGAAAGCCAATTTCTTGGAAACTTGCCTAGATTATTGCATGTAAATAATACATTTGAGGAATTATTGGAAAAACTTAGAGATGAAAGAGACGGAAAAAATTTAGAAGAAATTTGGCAAATTATTTTTAAGTGGTATCAATCAAATCCAGAATGGACAGCAAGACTTGAAAAAGCAATGGAAGGAATAAATTATACAAATTTGCCAGAAAAAATTAAAGAAAAAAATTTGAAAAGATTGTATGGAAAAGATTTAAAAACGAGTGTTTCTAAACTAGAGCAATATAGAAAGTGTCCTTTTTCTTTCCACTTGAAGTATGGATTAAGATTAAAAGATGAAAGTAGCTTTAATCTCAAGTCTATAGATACTGGTTCTTTTATGCATGAAGTGATTGATGACTTTTTTGAGAAAAGCGCGAAAAATAAAATAAAAATCAAAGAAATTAGTGAAGATGAAGCTAAAAAAATTATAGAAGAAATTATAGAAGAAAAGCTAAAAATAAATAAAAATTATATATATGCGAGTACTCCTAAATTTACTGCTTTGACAAATAAATTAAAAAATGTTATAATCAAAAGCGTAGGTTACATAATATACCAGTTAAAACAAAGTGACTTCGAATTAAAAGGAACAGAGATTGAATTTAAAAATCAAGGCGAATACCCACCTATGATATTTAAATTAGAAAATGGACAAACTGTAGAGCTAACCGGAAAAATAGATAGAATTGATATGGCTAAAACAGAAGATGGAAAATGTGTAAGAATTATTGACTATAAATCTTCTGTAAGAAATATTGATTTAAATGAAGTAATAACAGGACTACAAATTCAACTTTTAACTTATTTAGATGCAGTAACTGAACATGAAAATGCAATTCCAGCCGGTATGTTCTATTTTAATTTACTGGATCCAATAATACAAGCCGATAAAAATAAAACAGAAGAAGAAATCGAAAAAGAAATTAGAAAAAAGTTTAAAATGCAAGGACTTGTATTAGCAGATATAAGTGTTGTAAAAAAAATGGATAAACAATTACAAAAAGGCTATTCAGATATTATTCCAGTATATGTAGACAAAGACGGAAATTTAAGCGAAAAAACAGGAAATATTTTAAAAAGAGAAGAATTTGAAAACTTACAAAAATATGGCAAGAGATTGATTAAGCAAATAGCAGAAGAAATTTTGAGCGGGGATATAGGAATGAAACCATATTATAATAGAAAGAACAAAAAAACACCTTGTATATATTGTGAATATAAGAACATATGTGGTTTCAATATACGGATTAAGAGGAAATCAATATCGTTATATTTCATGCTTAGAGAAAAAAGAAATCATGGGAAAAATACAAAAAGAAAAGGAGAAAGCCAGTGAAAGACTTGAGTAATGAAAATGTAATTCATGTAAAAAAAGAAAATGTAGAATATATTCAATTTAGAAGACTATTAGAATACAGCAATGTACTAAATCATTGTTATACCTTAAAAAATTATAACCTAGATTTTAGTATGCATGGAGAAACAGCTAAATACAAACCTATAGTAATACAAAATTATAAAAGAATTTGTGATGCTATTGGAACAGACTATAAACAAATAGTAAGACCTTGGCAAACACATACTGGCAATATTCAGAAAATAGAAGGGAAAATAAAAGAAAACGAACCAGATATCGGTATTGAAGAATTAAAAAACATTGATGGAATTATTACAAATAAAAAAAATATTATTCTTTCTACTATTAATGCAGACTGTATTTTGTTTTTATTTTTTGACCCTATAAAAAAAGCAATTGCTAATGTTCATTCTGGATGGAGAGGTACTTTTCAAAAGATTGCACCAAAAGCGGTAAAAGAAATGATGAAAGAATATGGCTGTAATCCAAAAGATATTTTATGTTGTATATCACCAAGCATTAGTGTAGAAAGATTTTGTGTACATGAAGATGTAGAAAAACCATGTAGAGAAATATTTGCATATACTAATAAGGTAGACGAATTTATTCATTTAGGAGAAATAGAAGAAGGTAAACAAAAATATTATATTGATACCATTAAAATTAATAAAATTATTTTAATGGAGTTAGGGTTAAAAAAAGAAAACATTATAGAAAGCAAAATTTGTAGTGTACAAAATGCAAAACAAATTCATTCTAAAAGAGGGAGTAAAACCAATTTTTTCGGAGTAGGGACAGCACTTATAGAACTGAAATGATATGGAGGAATTATGTACGAAACCTGGGAACAAATAGAGGAGGCATGCGTAAAATGCCAAAAATGTAAACTATGGAAAACTAGGACTAATGTAGTTATAGGAGAAGGAAATAGAAAAGCAAATGTTATGTTTATAGGAGAAGGTCCGGGAGCAGATGAAGACAGAGAAGGTATTCCATTTGTTGGAAAAGCAGGACAATTAATGAATATGGCTTTTGAAGGGCTGGGATTTCAGAGAGAACAAGTATATATTGCAAATATAGTAAAATGTAGACCGCCAGGAAATAGAAACCCAGAAGAAGATGAAGTAATAGCTTGTTTAGACTACCTAAGAAGTCAGGTTTTACTTATTAAACCTAAAATTATAGTGTTATTAGGAAGTATAGCACTAAAAAGTATTTTAGGAAAAGAATACGGAATTACGGCAAGTCGTGGAAGGTGGATAGAAAAAAAACAAATTTTATACATGCCAACTTTCCACCCAGCAGCACTTCTAAGGGATGAAAGCAAAAAAATAGATTTCTGGAGAGACCTAAAAGAGGTAAGGGAAAAAATGGAAAAAATATGCAATAATAAAGAATGAAAAGCTATAACTTTTCATTCTTTATTATTGCGCTTTAATCTTCTTTTGCTAAAATTCCTAATCTAACTAAAATACGTTTAAATAAAGACAAACCTTTTTTTACTTTTGGAACGATTGCCATTCCAGGAGTTAATGAACCAAGTAAATCGATAGAGCCATATTCTTTAATATATTCTATCTTTTTTTCTAATTCATTCATAATGCTACAATAAAAATCATTATAAAAAGTGTAATCATCTGAATATCCAATAAGATTTTTATATTGATATAATTTCATCTTAAAAGCAGTAGCATCTGCCAAATTTTTTATATTATTAAATTCGTTAGTAAAACAATTTAAAATAATTTTATTTTGAATATTAAAGAAATTTTCTTTAATAAGTTTTTTGCCATACTCAATTTCTTTATTAATTCTTCTAATTTTATTTTCATTTCCATTAGAATAACGTAGCTCATTAATAACAAAGCTTAATTCATTTTCTAATTCAAGTAAAGTATCTAACCCAGAAACAATTTCGTGATAAATCTTTTCGTCTGTTTTAGCAATTAATGTGTTTTTAAATAAATTATCTCCGTATAAAGTACTATAAAATAAAGGATAAGTGCCGGTAAAATAAGCTAATTGATTTACTAAATTGCATTCTAGTGTGTATTCAGTAGGGCTAATAGAAGGTACATGAATAGAATAATATTTAACTAAGTCACATTTTTGTTTCGAAGCAGAAGACGCCATAAGTTGGACAGAAGCCTCATTTAAAGCTAATCCATATGATTTCCCTTCAGGTGAGTCACATAAGCCAAAACGAAGTAAATTTCCTTTTTTGTCTTTAAGTTCCTGTATAAAATGAATACATTCATGCAATAAAGCTGTATCCATATATGCAATGTCAAAATTTACATTAAAATATATGGAGCTATCTTTATAATAATACTTTGCTTTGCAAGAGTTATCTTCCATTTTTGCGGTATACATTTTTATTCTAGAAATAGAAATAAATAAATCAGTTCGATTTAAATCATATTCTGGAAAGCTCTCACATAAACTGTCTGAAACCTTCTTGGCAATTTGATTAACTTCTAATGTAGATAATGTTTTTACAATTTCTATACCTTCTTTTCTTAGAACAGAATCAACTTTCATTTGTAACTCCTTATAAAATCTTTTTAGCTCTTTACTACTATAATTATACAGCATTCTACATGAAATAACATTTCATAATGATTACAATTGTGTTACAGTTTGATTACAAAAATCCCAGTAAGCATTTCATAAATACTTACTGGGCTCAAATTAAATATCAATTTTATAAATCTTTATTTTGCAACAATATTATAAATTTTATTTTTTACATAAATTTCCTTTATGATATTCTGGTTTGCCAAAATATTTTTGATTATTTCATTATTATGTACAATTTCTTTTACAATAATTTCTTCTGCATCTAGAGGAACTATAACTGTTGCTTTTAGTTTACCATTTATTTGAACAGGAAGTTCAATTTCTTGATCAATAGTTTTATCATTTTCATAAATAGGCCAAGATGTAGAAGAAATAGGAACCTTTTCTCCTATTATTTCAAAAAGTTCTTCAGAAATATGAGGAGCAAAAGGATTTAGCAATTGCAAAAATGTTTTGAATTCTGACTTATTAATTCTCTGTTTTTTATAGAATTCATTAACCATAGTCATAAATGTAGAAATACATGTATTAAATTTCATTTCTTCAATATCTTCTGAAACTTTTTTTATTGATTTATGTATCATTTTTTCAAAGTCGTTCGAATATGAATTTCCATCTACTAATAAATTTTGTAAGTTCCATACACGATCTAAGAATTTAGAACAGCCACGAATACTTTCCATAGACCATGGTGCGGTTTGATCAAAAGGTCCCATAAACATCTCATATACTCGGAAAGTATCTGCCCCAAATTCTTCAATAATATCATCTGGATTAATAACATTTCCTTTAGACTTGGACATCTTTTCTCCATTAGTGCCTAAAATCATACCATGAGAAGTACGCTTTGCATAAGGTTCCTTGGTAGGAACAACACCTATATCATATAAAAATTTGTGCCAAAATCTAGAATATAACAAATGAAGTGTTGTATGCTCCATGCCTCCATTATACCAATCAACAGGACACCAATATTGTAGAGCTTCTTTAGAAGCAATTGCTGAAGTGTTATGTGGGTCTGTATAACGCAAAAAATACCAAGAAGAGCCAGCCCATTGAGGCATAGTATCAGTTTCTCTTTCAGCAGGTCCTCCACATTCAGGACAAGTTGTATAAATCCATTCAGTATGCTTTGCAAGTGGTGATTCACCATTTTCACCAGGTTCGTAATCTTCTACATCTGGTAAAATCAAAGGCAAATCTTTTTCTTTTAAAGGAACCCAACCACATTTTTTGCAATGAACCATAGGAATTGGTTCGCCCCAATAACGTTGCCTTGAAAATACCCAGTCACGGAGTTTATAATTAACTTTCTTGGTTCCAATATTATTTTTTTCTAAATATTCAATTACGGTTTTTATAGCATCTTTAACTTCTAAGCCAGTTAAGAAACCAGAATTTATCATTTTTCCACTAGACACATCAACAAAAGGTTCTTCTTGCACATTTTTACCACCAGCAACCACTTCAACAATAGGAAGATTGTATTTTTTTGCAAATTCCCAATCTCTTGTATCATGTGCAGGAACAGCCATAATTGCACCAGTTCCATAGGTAATTAAAACATAATCAGAAACCCAAATTGGTATTTCTTGATTAGTTAGAGGATTAATAGCTTTAATTCCTTGAATAGCAACACCTGTTTTTTCTTTGTTTAATTCTGAACGTTCAAAATCAGATTTTAAAGAAGCTTGTTTTTGATATTCCTGAATTTCATCTAAATTAGTAATTTCTGAGGCAAATTTTTTTAAAATTGGATGTTCTGGTGCAACAACCATATATGTTGCTCCAAATAAAGTATCAGGTCTTGTAGTATAGACGATAAGCTCATCATCCCCTTTTGTAATTTTAAATTTTACTTCTGCACCTTCGCTTTTTCCAATCCAATTTTTTTGCTGTAATTTAATTTTTTCTAAAAAATCCACATTATCTAAATCTTGAATTAGCCTTTCTGCATATTCTGTAATTTTTAACATCCACTGACTTTTTTCTTTTTGAACTACAGGGCTACCACATCTTTCGCAAACACCATTTACAACTTCTTCATTAGCTAACCCTACTTTACAGCCAGTACAAAAATTAATAGGCATAGTAGTTTTATATGCTAAACCATGTTTGAAAAGTTGAATAAATATCCACTGAGTCCATTTATAGTAAGAAGGATCTGTTGTATTTACCTCACGAGACCAGTCAAAAGAAAAGCCAAGTGATTTTAATTGTCTACGAAAATTATTAATGTTTTGCTCTGTAATAACTTTAGGATGAACGTGATTTTTAATAGCATAATTTTCGGCAGGTAAACCAAAAGCATCAAAACCAATAGGATATAGAACATTGTAACCCTGCATTCTTTTTTTTCTTGCAATAATATCTAAAGCAGTGTAACTTCTAGGATGGCCAACATGAAGTCCTTGGCCGGAAGGATAAGGAAATTCAACTAATCCATACCATTTCTTTTTTGAGGAATTGTTTTGGGCTTCAAAAGTACATTCTTTTTCCCATTTGTTTTGCCACTTTTTTTCTATTTTTTTATAATCATAAACCATATAATATCGCCCTTTCTAGTAAAATATAAATTATTATTTTATTAATTGACAACATACATTATATACTATTTTAGCCAAAAAAGGAAGGACTTAGCTAAAAAAAGTAGAGAAATCGGCATAAGGATAATGGCTAGGGTTGAAAAAAGATAAAAAAAATGGTATAATTTTACCGTAGTATATAATACTAATTTTCACAACACAAGGAGGAAACAAGATGAATTACCAAAAAGCCATTTATAAGGACGGAGAAACTATCCAAACGATTTCACGGAAGATAGGAAAAACAGTTCCTGAGTTAGTGGAGGAAATTCGAGCACAATACAAGATGGATGAAAATGTAGGCAAAAGAGCCTACAGCGATTTAATGACATACGAAGTTGAAAACAGGCGCTTACGAAGAAATTCAAAAGCAGGAGTTGTTGATTCATACTGCATGTTATACAGGGATGAAGCAATCAAGATAGCAATAGAAAACGGGTACGAATTTTACACACAACCAATTTGCATTGGCAAGATAAAAAAGGCAGAACAAAAAGGAGTGGATACGTCAAAAGCAATGGAATTGTGGAAAGCTGGAATAGTAAAGTGCTTAAAGCCTGTGGTTAAAAATGAAAGCATGAATTTTGGTGACAATGAAGAAGCAACATGGAGCTTAGAATCAGTCTACTTAGTAAAGTTAGCTGTTGCCCTGAAAGAACAAGGCCGAAATGTATGGATTTTAACACATCATCCCAAAACCTTTGATTTGGCTCAACTAAATGACATACAAGCAGCAGTTGTGATGTGAAAGCAAAAGCCCTTCAAGTGAAGGGCTTTTTGTTTTAAATATTATGCTTAACAAAATTAATTTATTTTAAGAGCTCATTGTTATTATTTTTTTCATAAAAAAATAAAATGTATAGAAATGATTGAACCAAAATAAGAAATCATATATAATAAAAATGTATATTGGAGGAACAATGAAAATAGAAGATTTAATAAAAATAGCCATAGAAGCACAAAATAATGCTTATGTGCCATATTCACATTTTAAAGTGGGAGTAGCCGTGCTTTCTAAAAATGGTAAAATTTATAGTGGATGCAATATAGAAAACCATGGAATTATGTCTATATGTGCAGAAAGAGTAGCCTTTTCTAAAGCTTTATCAGAAGGAGAAAAAGATTTTAAAGCTATGGTAGTAGTAGGAGCAGAAGAGCTAACTACTCCATGTGGATATTGTAGACAATTTATAAGTGAGTTTGTAGAAAAAGATTTTAAAATTTATATTGTTTATGGAGAAAAATTTAACAAAATAAAAGAATACACAATAGAAGAATTATTACCATGCAGTTTTAAACTAAAACATTGAAAGGAGGATTTCTTTGCTAAAAGTAGGATTGGCCTTAGCTGGTGGTGGAGTCAGAGGAGCAGCTCACATAGGAGTTATAAAAGCATTAGAAGAAAATGGGATTATAATCGAAGCAATAGGAGGCACTTCATCTGGAAGCATTGTATCTGCTTTATATGCAATGGGATATAGTGCTGAAGAAATGCTTAGTTTATTTAATTACTTTGCTAAAGGGATTGTAGGAGCAGATCACAAATTTTTATTTACTAGTATAAAGAAAAACAAAAATTTTGAAATTAATGGTGTGCGTTCGCGGAGAAAATATAGAAATTGCACTTAAAGAAGCTGGAAAATATAAAAGTGTAAATAAAATACAAGAGTTAAATATTCCTATTGTAATCCCTACAGTTGATATAAATAATGAAAAAGAATATATTTTTACAAACAGCGATAAATTAGAGGGAGATAAATATATAAAAGAAATAGAAATTGCAAAAGCGGTTAGAGCCAGTTCATCATTTCCTGTGTTATTTGCTCCTTTTAAGTATGAAAAACATGCTTTTATAGATGGAGGAGTATTAAATAATGTTCCAGTAGGAGAGCTAAAAAAAATTGGAATAAAGAAAACTATTGCAGTAAATTTCATTTCAGAAGAAAATAATAACAAAAAGGGGATTTATAATATTGCATTAAAAACTATCGATATTATGACAAACAAAATCGCAGAAATAGCAATTGCACAAAGTGACTATATAATTGAGCCAAAAGTAGGGCATGTGAAAATTTTAGCTATTGATAAAATGAATGAATGCTATCAAAAAGGGTATGAGGAAACAATTAAAAAAATCGTGGAAATACAATCTGTTTTACGGGGAAGAAGATTAGCTTTTAAATGTTGCTTTTTTTAAAACAAATGGCTGGAAAGTTTAATATTTTTATTGAAAAACTTTTCAGTCATTTTAATTATAACCATCTTTTTATATAATTCACATTTTACGTAAAGAAAACATAACATATTATCATAAGGAAGGTGAAAAAAATGTCAAGTTACATAATAGAAGGAGGAAGAAAGCTAAATGGAAAAGCTAATGTATCTGGTTCTAAAAACGCATCTCTTCCTATTATAGCTGCAAGCATACTAAATGGAAAAGTAACCAAATTATATAATGTACCAGATATATATGATATAAAGTTTACTTTAGAAATACTAAAAATATTAGGTTGTAAAATTAAACATACAAAAGGTAAAGTTGTTATAGATTCTTCTGGAATTAATACTCAAGAAATTCCAGATAAGCTTATGAGAGAAATGCGCTCATCTGTAATTTTAGCAGGAGCCATTATAGGAAGATTTAAAAAAGCAATATTTTCATATCCAGGGGATTGCGATATTTGATTGATACATTGGACAAGCATAAGATAAATGAGTGGATACAAGGATTTAAATAGAAAAATAGATAAGCTTTAAAAGTAAAATTTTAAGGCTTATTTTTTCACCTTAAAACTATACTAAAAATTATTTTAGAAGCCACAAAATCGAACGTGAGACGAAAGGAGATGTAGAAAATATGGCAACACAAAGATTAAAAGGACTATGGATACCAGCAGAAATTTTATTAAATGAAGAACTAACAGATAAAGAAAAACTAATACTTGCAATGATTTTATATTTAAGCGAAAAAACATCAAGTTGTTTTGCAAGTAATAAATATATAGCAAATATAGTAAATGTAACAGCAGATAGAGTGTCAAAAATAATAAGTT
>CALXJM010000017.1 GCA_944388625.1 uncultured Clostridia bacterium | reverse complement strand
TAATGCTGTTATTTTGGTTTTGTATTAGCGATTTCTTTGAAGAGCGGGCGAACAATGTTCGCCCATACAGGTGTTGTACATGTTTTATTTTCTAGAAATAACAGTCTTTATGTGAAAAATGAGTCCGACCTTGTGAATTTCTTGCTTCTTCTACATTTTAGTGTGTTTGCTTTTCTTGTTTTTTTCTCTTTCTTTAACGCCTTGGAGGCCGCGGGCTTTTCACATAATGCTGTTATTTTGGTTTTGTATTAGCGATTTCTTTGAAGAGCGGGCGAACAATGTTCGCCCATACAGGTGTTGTGCATGTTTTATTTTCTAGAAATAACAGTCTTTATGTGAAAAATGAGTCCGCCCTTGTAACATTCTTGCTTTTTCTGCATTTTAGTGTGTTTGCTTTCTTGTTTTTTCTTCTTTCTTTAACACCTTGGAGGACGCAGGCTTTTCACATAATGCTGTTATTTTGGTTTTGTTTTAGTAATTTCTTTGAAGGGCTGGCGAACGATGTTCGCCCCTACAAGTTCTGTGCTTATTTATTAAAAGGCGCAAAAAACCTAATCATCTCATATACAATTAGTTTTATCTAATTTATGGATGATTAGGCTTTTATATTTTATTTCTTTTTTAATATTTACTTGTGTGTGTGTGTGTTACAGCCCCAACGGTTTGCAGTCCTCATCTACTTTTCTCCTTCGTTTTTTATTTTTGCAAATCATGTTTTATAATGGTGACCCGTACGGGAATCGAACCCATGATTCCACCTTGAGAGGGTGGCGTCTTAACCGCTTGACCAACGGGCCATAGTACTTAATATTTATATCATATTTTCCTTTAAAAATCAATTATTTTCCCATTTATTTTTATATTTTCTATAATTTCTTGTAATCTTTCGTCCTGCTTAGTTAAATATAAGTAACCTATTAACCCTTCAAATGCTGTTGCATATGTATATTCTTCTAAGTTTGCATTTTTAGGTAAATGATGATTTTTTGTATTTCTAGTTCTTTTTACAATTTGTTTTTCTTCGTCTGTTAATATGTTTTGCAAATTTTTTAAAATTTCTGCTTGTGCCTGCGCTTTTACATACTTAATACTTTCTACATGCAACCTATGAGGCTTTAAGTTAGTTTTATTAATTAATTGTGTACGAATATATAATTCATATACAGCATCTCCTACATAAGCCCATATTAGTGGAGACATGGTTTGTACATCTATTTTATCTCTATTTCTTTTTAATAATTCCATCTTTCTACTAATAGCTAAAATTTAGCTAATATCCTTTCTTAGTTCACTACTTCTAGTGTGATTTTTCCAAGCTTACCTGTTCTAAAATCCTCTAACAAAATATCTGCCACTTTGGTTAAACTAACCCTTCCACCAGGTAATAATGCTCCTCTTTTTTTCCCAATTTCATTTAATAATTCCTCTATATTTTCGAATCTTTTTATTATTTCTTCGTCTAATTTATATCTTTCTATCAATCGTGAAATATGATGGTTGTATAAATATTTTGCCAAAAAATAACTTACTTCTTCTTTATCCAAGATATCGTCTTTAATTGTACCTGTATATGCCAAATTTAAAGCGATTTCTTCACTTTCAAACTTTGGCCATAAAACTCCTGGAGTGTCTAATAGTTCAATTTCATTGTTAACTCGTATCCACTGCTTTTTCTTTGTTACTCCCGGTTTGTTTCCTACTTCGGCTGATGTTTTTTTAGCAATTCTATTAATAAATGAAGATTTACCAACATTTGGTATCCCTAGTATTAATACTCGAATAGCTTTCCCTGTTCTTCCCTTTGCTGCTTGTTTTAAAAGTTCTTCTTGCATAATATTTTTTATCTGCTTAATTATTTCTTCTATTCCGTTTCCTGTATTTGCGTTAATAGCTATTGCTTTAATGTGTTTAGCAAAAAAATATGAAATCCATTTTTTAGTTTCTATATCATCTGCTAAGTCACTTTTATTGAGTGCAATGATTTTCTTTTTATTTTTTATCAGCTCTTGAATATCTGGATTTTGGCTAGCTCTTGGAATTCGTGCATCCAAAATTTCAATTACAACATCAATTAATTTTAAATCTTCTTCGATTTGTTTTTTAGCTTTTACCATATGTCCAGGATACCAGTTTATGTTTGTTCTATTTGAATTGTCATTCATTCTTATCACCTACATTATATTTTCCCTTATAAATTATAGCATAATTTTTATTATTTATAAAGTAAATCATTGAATGTTTCTTTTAACAAATTCCATTATAAAAGATTAAAACAAGCAAAGCGTTAATAACATGCTTTGCTTGTTTTATTATACATTTATTATTCAAATTAAAATTCTGTTATTTTGTGAGCCATGTATTGTAGTATTTTTATTGAATCCAATGTGTTTATTGTTCCATCTTTACTTGTATCTGCTGCCAGTTTTTGTGTTTCTGTTAATGTAATTTTGTGGGCAATATGTTGCAAAATTAATATTGAATCTAGTGTATTTATCGTTCCATCTGCATTTACATCTCCTAATGTATATGCTGGTTTTTCAATAGATTCTATAAATTCTGTTGTGTAGTGAATATTTACATTGTTATATTGTGAGTCTATTAGTCCATTAAAATCTATTGTTACTTTTTTCCCTTGTTTAAAATTATTCTCTCCATCTGTTAAATAATTCAATAATTCTGTTGGTATTCTAAAGTAAAAATTGTTGTAATATGAATCAAAGTATAACTGTTCTAATGTTATTTCATATTTTTTATTGTCTCCAGATGTTAGTATTAGTTCTAAGTCATTTGCTCCTGGGTAATATGTATATTCACCATTTAATTGTATTGACCACATCATTGATGTGTCCATATCCTCTACTGGAAAATATCCTGGAGATGGCCATGAATACCACACATCATTATTGCCTAAGTCTTCATTAGTTGTGTACATAGACATTGCTGAATATCTATTGCAATACCCAAAACTTGTTTTATTACTCCTTGGATCTAGCATACTACTTCTATGCCCCACACTATTGGCTGTTTCATTATTTGTATCTAATATAAATCCTATAGGAGTTTTGTCTATTCTTACACCATATGCTACATTTCCGGAATAATCATTTCCTGCATTTACTCCAGCATAGGCCTCATTATACCAATCATTATCCATATCTGTTGGCCTTGAAGGCGTATGCGTTAATTCATCTAGTCTTGCTTGAATTACAGCACCTTTTTGAGATCTTTCCATATACTCCGTATTTAAAGAGACCTCATTTAATCCTGTGAGCCATCTGTAGAAATTAAGCTGATTTAATGTATCTTGAACTACTTGTTCTTTTAGCTTTCCAGCTACGTAAGGTGCACCTGTGTAGTTTGGTTCTTCTTCATATATATTTGTATCATAATTAAACATATGTTGAGCCATTTTTGCTCTATCTATAATATCCTGTTTACTACGTGTTAGTGCTTTATGTGTACTTACATTAATAGTTTGAACAGCTTCTATATTTGTTTCTAAATCTTTTGTTACTATATAATAATATGAATCAAATCCATTATGTTCAGTTAGTACTATATATAATTTTCCATTTGATACTTTAAAATCATAAATTTCTTTATCTTGTAATGTTGTAGTTTGCAGTTTATACCTTCCTTCTACTTTTCTTGTATCTAGGTTGTATTTGAAAAACACATTATTTTCACCCAGTGCATATAAATAGTGTCCATCAAATACTCCTGCAGAATTATAATCTATTAAACCTTTTCCTGTATAAAATAATACTTCATATTTAGAGCCCAAGTCACTTGAGTCATAAGTAAATTTTACTACATTTCCTAGATGATCAATCGCATATGTTCCATCATCTGAATATCTCCAATTTTGCCCTATATCATTTAGCATTAATTTATGCTCAACAAATTTTCCGTTATTTATTTTTATATATCCAGAAGTTCCTGCCATGTTAGGCAATACAAAAAATATTAGTTTGTCATCATAACTTACACCATAAGATTTTGCATATGTCTCTTGATTTGAATTTTCAATTCTATCAATGTAGTTGCCATTTTTGTCAAAGCTGATCAATGAACCACTAGATGCACCATATCTAAAATACATGTATCCATTATTATCTATAACTAAATTAGAAAAAGTATCGTTTCCTATATGTTCAGATGCATTAATTGTTACAGTTGGTAATGCTTCATTTGTTATTACATTGTACTTATATATTTTGCAATTGCTATTGCCTGTTTCGCTATCTGTTGTTTGTTCGTAGGCATATATAACTCCATTTTTTGAGCTTGTTTGTAAATTTATTAAATCTGATGGAATTGTATATATTGCAGTTCTTGTATTATCTTTTAAAGAATATTTGTATATTTGATTTCCAAATATAAAATAGAGATTTTCTTTATCTTCATCTATAGTTACTCTATTTCCAAAGTATATTGTTCTTATAGGGCTTTGTTTAATATCGTCAACCTCTGTATTAGCATATGATATATGGTTTATAATTATAAATGCTAATAAAAAATTAATTATTATTAAAATTATTAAAGATTTTTTCATATTCTATATATTAGTTTTTAAACTAATATTTCCCCCCCTCATTTACTAACTCTTATGGCATTAACAACTACTCTTTGTGTTCCATAACATGTTACTAATGTTAAGATATTATTTTCCATGTTTTCAGGTTTATTAAATTTTACTTTACTTTTGTTTATAGCATTTTCTAAATATTGTTTTCTTTGACTATCATTAAAGTCTTTCTTTACAATTTCTAAACTAGGTTTTGCAATGTATGAAGAAATAACTTGATATTTATACGAATTTTCTAAAGTATATATTTGAATATATACTTCATTTCCTAATTCTCCATTATATATCTTATCTAGTTCTTTGAACATTCCTCCACTTTTTAAGTGATGCCCATATACAACATTATTTTGTTCTGAAAAATCTTTACTAGTATTACAATCTAAATATATACTTCCACATGAATTATCTTTTTTATATAAGTCCTTTTTTAAGTAATATTCATTATTATCTGCTTGCAAAATTGGGTAATTTATTACCGTATCTTCTATGCTTATCCAACCAATAACATCTTCATTTATCTGTGTTAATTTATCGAAGTCTATTGTTTTTATGATTTCTCCGTTTTTCTCTTCAATTTCTTCTACAACTTCTTTAAAAACACCTTCTTCTAATGTTTTTAAATCATTATTGCTTTTTATCCAATATATTATGTTGAATAGCGAATATAAAAACACACAGATACATATTAGTAAAAAAATTATTATTGGTAATTTTAACTTCTTTTTTTCCTTAAATCGCTTACCTTTCATTATTGCCTATCCTTTATATTTTATATACAATAAAATGCACAATAAAGTTGGCTTTAATTGTGCATTTTATTATTATAATTTATTTATATTAAATTATTTATTTCTACGTTGTTTTCTAATAACTAGAAGAATACCAACTAATGACACTACCATTAATACTATAAATACTTCAATTGCAATATCTCCTGTATTTGGCAATACTGATGATTCCTCATTATTTTCATTATTATTTCCGCCGTTTTGTTCTTCTTCTGGGTTAGTAGAAGGTGTTTCTGGGGTTTCTGGAAGTTGTTCTGCTACTACTTCTATTTCAACTTCTTGTTTGAATTTATCATTTACTGTAACTGTTATTGTTGCTTTACCAGGATTTATACCTTTTATTACTCCATTTGCATCAACTATTGCTATTGTTTCATCACTTGATTCATATACTACTCTAATGTCTTCTGTTACCTTTTCTGGATTTGTTGTAACTTTTAAGTTTGCTGTTCCTTCAACTTCTATTTTAGCATTATCAAGTGTTACTTCAATTCCTTCCACTAGTATTGCTGGAACTGTTACTGTAACTGTTGCTGTTTTATCTCCTACTGTTGCTGTAATTACTGCTGTTCCAACTTTTAGTGCTGTAACTTTTCCATTTTCTACTTTGGCTACTGTATCATCACTTGATTTCCATACTACTTCTTTTGAATCTGTAGTATTTTCTGGATTAAATACTACTTCTAATTGTTTTTCTTCCCCTATTGATAGTTCAAAATCTTTTACATTTAAAGCTATTGAGTCTAATTTAATTTCTTCTACATTAACTTCACATGTAGCTTTGTATTCTCTATCTGTTCCATCTACTTTCGCAGTAGCCGTTATTATTGCTGTACCTTCTTTTAATGCTGTAACTTTTCCATTTTCTACTTTGGCTACTGTATCATCGTTTGATGACCATGTTACAGTTACTTTGTCAGTAAATTTTTCAGGTATATATTGAACTTTTAAATCAAATTCTTGACCTTTTATTAAATTTTCACTTGCGGAATTTAATGTAATACCTGTTAATGGTTGTTTAACTTCAACTGTATATGTAGCAGATACCCCTGCGACCGTTGCTGTTATTGTTGCTTTTCCAATTGCTAATGCTGTAACTTCTCCATTTTCTACTTTGGCTACTGTATCATCGCTTGATGACCATGTTACAGTTTTATCTTCTGTTGTATTTGCTGGTAAAATTTCTGTTACTGTTAAATTTTCTGTTTGTCCTACGTTTAATGTTCCAGATGTTTTGTTTAATGCTATACTTGTTACTGGAACTTTTACATTAATTGTTCCTGATACAGCTGTTACAGTATCTTTAATGTCATTCCAGTTTTCATCATACATATCTTTAACAACTACTGTTAAGTCTTGCATTCCTGTTACTCCGTCTTTAATTTTAAATGTAATTGTTAATAATGTTCCTGCTTCTATTTCGAAATTTTCAGCAGCTGCTGTTACAAGAACAACTTCTCCATATTCATTTGATTCTTCATTTCCTGGTTTAACAGGTAATCTGTTTTCTATTATGCTTCCTACTTGAATGTTTGTTACTTCTAGTTTTGTTTTGTCAAATTGTACTGCTGTATTTATTGATGCAGTTGTAATCTTTTGATCTAATGTCAAATTTACTGTTACCTCTTTTTCTGTTGTTTCAACAGAATCAATTTTAATGTTTGGCTTTTCTACAGCTTTACTTGTACTAAGTGGTAACATAGTTAGTACAAGAGCAATTAATGTTAAAATTGCTAAAAATTTTTTAGTTTGTACTTTCATTTCCATTTCTCCTTTTTATTTTAATATTATCATGTGTATTAATTTTTCGTTGTAATTATATCACAATGATTTTTTGTATACAATGTTTCTTTAAAAAATATTTAAAATTCTTCTAAAATTCAGTTATTTTATGTGCCATATATTGCAATATCTTTATAGAATCTAATGTATTTATATTCCCATCTTTACTTGTATCTGCTGCCAACTTTTGGGTTTCTGTTAATGTGATTTTATGAGCAATATGTTGCAAAATTAATATAGAATCTAGTGTATTTATTGTTCCATCTGCATTTACATCTCCCAATGTATATGGTTCTACTTTTTGTTCCAAATTAACAGTACATGTAGCTTTTTTACCATTGGCTGTTTCAGCTGTTATAGTTGCTGTTCCATATCCTACTGCCGTAACTCTTCCATCTGGTTCTACCATTGCAACATCTCTATTACTACTTTTCCAAGTTATTTTACTATCTTTTATGTTTTGACTAGGATCTAATGTGGCTGTAAGTGTTATATATTCATATAATTTTTCAAATGTATGTGTAGTTTTAGAAAGCGTTACATTTTGTATTTCATTATATGTATAAATACTTGCTAAGCGCTGAACTGTACCATATGTCGGAGTCGTTTTGTCAATTGTATAATATATTAAATTATTTGCTTCTATTAGATTATCTGAATATTCTGAAGTTATTACTTCAAATGTTATATATAGTAAATCTTTATTAATATCTATAATTTGATTATTTGAATCAAAGCTTACATGAACTGTGCCATCGCTTGTTAATTCAGCTTTTATATTATCTATAAGTGGTTCTATGTTTGTTACTTTTAAATTATTAGCATTATATTCTATGTCTAGTTCAAAACTTGATATGTTAGTATTTTCACCTTCTTGCGCTAATGTCATTCCATTTGTTTGGCCTTTTTCTAATCTTTGTAATGTATCTGCTTTTATTCTAAAACTTGGTCTTGCATTATGTTTTTGTATAACATTAACTGTGCAAATTGTTTTTTGTCCACCATATTCTGCTGTGACTGTAATTGTATTACCTGCTGTATCTTCTAATATTGTTAACATACCTTTGTTAATTGTTGCAATACTAGGGTCTGATATTGTCCATTTTATATCGTTTTCATTAATTACAATATTATTTATTTCCGTTATTTTTAATTTTTGTATTTGCTCTTCTTTTAAAGTATATTCTTCTGGCTCTATTTTAAGTCCTGTTATACTTGATACACATTTTACTGCACATGTGTCTTTTAATCCATTTAATGTTTCTACTGTTATAATAGCATTTCCTGTTCCTGTAAATGTTACTATCCCACTTTGATTTACAGTGGCAACATTAGGATCTGATGAAGACCATTTTGTTGTTACTTCTGTTGCATTTTCTGGTGAAAATGTTACCTTTAATTCTGCTTGTGCTCCCTTCATTCCTGTTATTGTTGATTTATCCATCTCTAGCTGTGTTGGATATGATAAGTCAATGCTAGAATATAAAGATTTAAATACTGCTCTATAAGTATAATCTTCTATTGCATTTTTTTCAGTATTTTTAATATTTTTTATTGTTATTTCATATACCAATCCATCTTCGCCTATTAAGTCTGCATTTCTAAAAGATAATATTTTTGAACCTCTAACAAAGTTACTATTATTATCTGTATTATCATCAAAGATCCATGTTTTATTATCATTTAGTCTCTTTACTTCCACTGTTGTATTGCTTTGTATTGAATATTTAGTGCTATATAATTTAAATGTCCAATATCCTCCACCATACCATGCTTCTGTTGGTGTTATTCCTATACTTGGCCATGCTACAGCATCAACATTGCTTTCTTTATAGCCTGATAATTTATGTGCTGATTGCCCATTTGCATATCCTATTCCAAATGTTGTCCAATTTGGATTTAATAAATTATATCTATGTCCTGCATTAATCGGATCACCCGCACCATCGTGCAACGCTTGTCCAATTGATGTTAATATATCTCCACTGTATAAATTTTCACCAGACATATATTTTTGTGCTATGTCATAATAATCATCACTCACTCCTTCTGGTTGTGGTGGGAAATGTGGGTTTGGATTACTAATTCCATTTGCTGTTATATATGATGTTAATACTGCTTTATATTGTGCAGATTCGCTTTGTTCTGCGTTATAACTTACTTTTCCTAATCCTGCACCTACTCTTACCGCATTTAAAAATTCTGCTGAACCTTGCAATTTATTTTCTTTAATTTTACCTGAATCTAATGGAATTTCTAAGTAATTTGGTTCTTCTTCATAAATATCTTCTCCATTTTGATTAAATATTTCTACTGATTCTGTATATGTTTCCATTGCATTTTTTAATTTAGTTTTTTCTTCTGTTGTTAGCGCCACTTCTTCTTTTTCTTCAAATAGTTTTTCAGACATATAAAATCCGCTTATTCCTGAATTGTAATTTCCGCTTTCTTCATTTTGAGATATCCCATATGTTAAATATGCATATTTTAATTCTTCTGTTGGATAATAATTATCTGCTGATGCTGCTGGTCTTAATGGATTTGGTAAATCTTCATATAAAACAGTTGAACCAAAATCTGTTCTTGCATATTTATAATATAAACTTTTCCCATTTTGTTCTGCATAATCTTCAATAGACATTGTTTGTGATATTTTTCTTGCTTTATCAAAAAGCTCACTACTAAATTCTGCTCTAGTATCTGCTCCATTTTCTCTTAATAAGGCATTTAACATTATTACAGATTGTTCCGCTATGTATTTATCATAATTGTATTTATTTAAAACATATTCATTATAATATTGATTAACTTTTTCTGTTGTTAATATATCTTTATTATATACAATTACACCTACTGCATAATTTACTAAAAATCCTTGTTCAGCCACTGTTCCTTGATATCTAGATACAGTTCCTGATGATACTTTATCTCCTGCTGAATAATAATCACTTGTAAAATCATCTGATATTGCACCGCTTGCAATAACTGTTCCTTTTGCATCTGTTTCTAGATATATTACATTTTCATAATCTCCTGTATACCAAGTATACATGTTTCCGCCAAATGCTGATGGTGTAATTAATTTTGGGCTTGATCCATATTTTGAAGTTATTTCCTCTGGTAATGTTTGTGTTGTTATTGTAATTCCAGAAGTTGTAATTAATGTGTTTTCATTTGTTGCAATACTAATTTGTAATGGTAATATTATTTGCATTAATAATATCATTGCTAAAATAATTGAAATAGTTTTTTTCATTTTCTACCCCACTTTTCTTTTTCTCTTCAAATTAGAATTTGTAATGATTTTTGTCTGCTCTTTCGTCTAATTCTCTATCAAACTGTTTGTTTTTATAAAACCAATCTGTTTGTTTATTTCCACCAGATGTTTTTCTACCTTTATCTAACAATATGTCTATAAGAACAAACAATGGTAGTAAAATTCCTATTACTGAACTGAATGTAGCTATAGTTGTTTGAGCACCTGTATTACCATTTGTCATTGATATTATTCTTTGAATTGCATCCATTCCAAAATACACCCAATAAGTTAATAAATAGATTATTGCTCCTGCCATTTTTCTTTTGGCTATAAGTACAATGCAAATAATAGTAATAAATAATAGCAACATTTCTGTTTCTTCACTTATTGGTTGTACAATAAATTCCATTCCCATAGAGCTTGTAAATAAAACAACTACTCTAAAAATCCAAAATAGTCCTACTATCATAATAAGCATCCAACTTGCAAAGCTTTTCATGTTTTTGCCTGTTAGTTTGCAACTAACAGTTCCCCCTTTCTTTTGTTATAAATTTATTCATCTTTTTTCTTTTCTACATGTGGTTTCATTAAGTCTTTGTAGCCAATAGCAATAATTGCTACAATCATAAGTGCAAAAGAAAGTGCCTTCCACACACCACTTTCCATAAGAATAATTGCAAACATTCCAAAAGTTGCGCTAATCCCATATAAAATAAATACTGCTTGTTTTTGTGTATAACCTTTATCCATAATTTTATGATGTAAATGTCCTCTATCTGCTATTAATATTGCTTTTAACGATTTCCCTTTAACAATTCTTCGTATAATTGCAAAAATTGTATCAAAAATAGGAAGAGCTAAAATAATAATTGGTGCTAAAATTACAATTGCAGTATATGTTTTTGCTACTCCGTAAAATTGATATTATAGCCAAAGAAAAC
This sequence comes from uncultured Clostridia bacterium, assembly GCA_944388625.1. Classification (GTDB taxonomy): domain Bacteria; phylum Bacillota; class Clostridia; order TANB77; family CAG-508; genus CALXJM01. The sequence continues at coordinate 12,949 of CALXJM010000017.1, read as the reverse complement.
CCTAGGAAATTGGAGCCTGCATCTCCAATAAATGTTTTAGCTGGATTAAAATTATATGGTATAAATCCAATTAGTGCTCCTGCTAGTGCTGTAACAAGTATAGTAGCTACCATAGGAGAATCATTCAAAGAAAAAATAATTAGCAAAGATACACAAGAGATTATGCAAATACCAGAAGATAATCCATCTAATCCATCAATTAGATTTATAGCATTAGTAATTCCTACAATCCATCCCATTGTTAAAATAATTGAAAATGCATTATCTAATCCATTAGACTCTAGAAATGCCAGATTAATATTATCAATTCTAACTCCACTATATACAACAATTCCTGCTGCAATAACTTGTCCTAGTAATTTTATAAGTGGTGATATTCCTTTTACATCATCAATAAAACAGGTAATACATAAAACTACCATTCCTACAAAAAATCCAATTAGCTTTATATAATAATTTTCTGTACCAGTTAAGTCAATAGTATGTTCAATGGTCATAATAATTAATAAGTATATAACTGATACCATAAATCCAGCAATAACTGCTAGTCCGCCAAGTCTTGGCATGGCTGTTGTATTTACCCTTCTTTCATCTTTTGGACTATCTACTGCTCCTATTTTTTTTGCCAATCGTATTGTGTGTGGTGTTATCACAAAAGCTGTAATAAAAGCAAGTAGAAAAGCTATAGCAATATCTCCCCACATAGCCAGCTCCTTTAGTTTGTTATTTTCATCTTTATTGGTATTTTATATGTTATCATTGTAAATGTCAAGATATCGTATATATAATATTATAGCATTAACCAAATTTTCTTATTTTTCCATGAATGTATAGTTTTTTTATCACATGTATGATATAATTATTATATATATATTAATAGGAGCTGATAGTTTGAAAAACGCACTAATGGAAAAAGAATTAAAAGGAAATGAATTTGAAGAACTTTTACATGATTTAACTTCTCATGAAATTGTAAAAGAAATGCAAAATTATAGACAACATTACAATTGTTCTTGTTATGATCACTGTAAAAAAGTCGCATTCTATACTTATTTATTTTGTAAAAAACATCATTTAGATTATGTTTCTGCAACTCGTGCTGCAATGGTTCATGATTTATTTTTATATGACTGGAGAATTAAATCTGAAAAAAGCCCTAGATTTCATGGCTTTAAGCATCCTAGAATTGCACTTTGTAATGCTTGCAAATATTTTTTGTTAAACGAAAAAGAAAAAGATATTATTTTAAAACACATGTGGCCTCTTACTATTGCATTACCTAGATATAAAGAAGGTTATGTAGTTAGTTTTGCAGACAAATATTCAACTCTATATGAATGTTTTGATTATTATAAACATAATTTTAAAGTTCAAAAATTACATCGTTATGCATATGTATTTTTAAGTTTACTTATTTTTAGATTAGTATAAGTACTTTACTTATATCTATTGCTTATTTTCTTTAATTTGTGATATAATTTGTACATTATTAAAATTGGAGGAATACATATGGCAAATGTTTTTGAAGTATTAGAAGAGCGTGGCTTTATTGAGCAAATGACTCATGAAAAGGAATTAAAAGAATTATTTGAAAAAGAAAGTGTTCCTTTTTACATTGGATTTGATCCTACTGCCGACAGTTTGCATGTTGGGCATTTTGTTTCCATGATGGTAGCTTCACACATGCAAAAATGCGGACATAAACCAATTATTCTAATTGGTGGTGGAACTGCAACAATTGGTGATCCTTCTGGTAAAACAGATATGCGAAGAATGATGTCTCGTGAAGAAATCAATCATAATGTAGAATGTTTTAAAGTACAGCTTTCAAAATTTTTAAGTTTTGAAGGTGAAAATGCTGCTATTATCGTAAATAATGCAGACTGGTTATTGGAATTAAATTTTATTGATTTTATGCGTAATATCGGTAGTTTATTTTCTGTTAATCGCATGCTTACAGCAGAATGCTATAAACAAAGAATGGAACAAGGACTTACTTTTTTTGAACTTGGTTACATGTTAATGCAGTCTTATGATTTTTTATATCTACATGATCACTATGGATGTAAATTACAAATGGGCGGAAATGATCAATGGTCCAATATTATTGGTGGTGTAGAATTAATTCGTAGAGTTGGAAATGACGATTCTTATGGATTAACCTTCAAACTTCTTACTACAAAAGAAGGTAAAAAAATGGGTAAAACAGAAAAAGGTGCTTTATGGTTAGATTCTACCAAAACTTCGCCTTATGAATTTTATCAATATTGGAGGAATATTGCTGATGAAGATGTAAGAACAGTTTTGTGCTTACTTACTTTTCTTCCTATGGAAGAAGTTGACAAGCTTTCTTCACTAAAAGATGAACAAATTAATGAAGCCAAAAAAATAGCTGCTTTTGAAATAACTAAATTAATTCATGGTGAAGAAGAAGCTAAAAAAGCACAAGAATCTACAGAAGCTCTTTTTGGTGGAAACGGAGTACCTTCTGATATTCCTACTACTAAAGTAGATAATACATCTATTTCTATTTTAGATGCTTTAGTTTTATCTAACCTTGCTCCTTCTAAAGGTCAAGCTAGGATTTTAATCTCTCAAGGTGGTATTACTCTAAATGGCTCTAAAATTGAAGACGTAAATTATATTCTTTCTGAGAGTGATTTTTCGGATGGTTCTGCTATCTTAAAAAAAGGAAAGAAAACATATCATAAATTAGAGAAATAGCTTTCTCTCTATATGTCTGAAAATCTTGTATTTTTTGTTTTTTTATGCTATTATGTAAATATATGTAATAAAGGAGGATAATTTATGTTTTGTTATAATTGTGGTAAAGAAGTAGATGATAATGCTGTAATCTGTGTAAATTGTGGTGTAGCCTTAAAGAAATCAGAACCTTTAGAAGCAGAAGAAGAAAAGCCTAAAAGAGGAAAAGGAATTGCTAGTATGGTTTTAGGAATTATTTCTATAATTTTTGTTCTTCTTTGTTTAGCAAGTCTTTCTTCCGTAATCAGCAGTATGGAATATGCATTAGAGTCTAATGAATCTTATATAGAATACAGTTTTGCTTATAAATTAGGAGTTTGCATTGGCCTTTCTATTTATACATTGCCAACTTCTATTACAGGTCTATGTTTAGCATGTAGTGAAAGAAGAAAATCTTCTAAAAATGGGTTTAATACAGCTGGTTTATGGTTGAATTTAATTACTCTTATTATTACCGGAATTATGTATATAACTGTATTTATTAATTAAAAAATAACTATCCAATGTTGTAACATTGGATAGTTATTTTTTTATGCTCCTAATTTGTTTTTACTTGCATCTTCCTTTTTTGTAATTTGCTCTTTGCTTTTTGCTTTTCCCTCATTCATGACTAAAATAGGAGCTTCTTTTTTTTCTACAGTTGCTCTAGTTATAATGCATTTTTCAATTTTAGGGTTTGATGGTATATCGAACATAATATCTCTCATTACATCTTCTATAATTGAGCGCAAACCTCTTGCTCCTGTATTTCTTTCAATTGCTTTCTCTACAATTAAGTCTAATGCTTCTGGCTCAAATTCTAATTCTACATTATCTAATTGTAACAATTTCTGATATTGTTTAATTAATGCATTTTTAGGTTCTGTAACAATTCTTATTAGGGTTGCCTTATCTAGTTCTTCTAAGGTTGCTATAATCGGTAATCTTCCAACAAATTCTGGAATGAGTCCAAATTTTAGTAAATCTTGTGGCAATAATTCTTTTAAAATTTTAGATTTATCTATTTCTTTTTTACTTTCTATTTCAGCTCCAAAGCCGATAGATTTTTTACCTATTCTATCTTTTATAATACGCTCTATTCCTTCAAAAGCTCCTCCACAAATAAATAATATATTTGCTGTATTAATTTGTAAAAATTCTTGGTGTGGATGTTTTCTTCCTCCTTGTGGTGGAACAGAAGCTACTGTTCCCTCTACAATTTTCAAAAGTGCTTGCTGTACTCCTTCTCCACTTACATCTCTAGTAATTGATGGGTTTTCAGATTTCCTTGATATTTTATCAATCTCATCAATATAAATAATTCCTCTTTCTGCTTTTTGTATGTCATTATCAGCTGCTTGGATTAATTTAAGTAAAATATTTTCTACATCTTCCCCTACATATCCTGCTTCAGTTAGAGTAGTAGCATCTGCAATTGCAAATGGCACATCTAATATTCTGGCTAATGTTTGTGCAAGCATTGTCTTTCCACAACCAGTTGGTCCGAGCAATAACACATTACTTTTTTGTATTTCTACATCACTTACAAGTTCTGCATTATTAATTCTTTTATAATGATTATATACTGCAACAGATAAGGCTTTTTTAGCTTCATCTTGCCCAATAATATATTCATCTAAAATAGATTTTATTTCAGCTGGATTTAATAATTTTTCTCTTCCTTCATTGCTAGAAAATTCTTCATCATAATAGTCATTTTCAATAATGTTATTGCATGTCATAATGCATTCATCACAAATATAAACATTATTTGGCCCTGCCACAATTTTTTTTACAAGTTGTTGAGTTTTTCCGCAAAAGGAACATCTAACTTTTTCATTTCTTGGCATGCTTTTTCTCCTACTTTATTATTTTCTTTTAGACTAGAAAAGTCTAATTACGTCTTTCTAATATTCCATCTATCAATCCATATTTCAATGCTTCTTCTGCTGTCATGTAATTATCTCTTTCTGTATCTGCATTTATTTTATCAAGTGGTTGCCCTGTTTTTTCACTAAGCAATTTATTTAATTTTTCCCTTGTTTTTACCATATGATCTGCATGGATTTTAATTTCTGTTGTTTGCCCTGATAATCCGCCTGAAATAAGTGGTTGGTGAATTAGTATCTCTGCATTTGGTGTTGCAAATCTTTTTCCTTTTTCTCCGCATGCAAGTAATACTGCTCCCATGCTAGCAGCCATGCCAATACAATTTGTAGATACTGGGCATTTGATATAATTCATAGTGTCAACAATAGCCATTCCATCTGTGATAGATCCTCCTGGACTATTGATATAAAAGTGAATTTCTCTATCAGGATCTTCTGATTCTAGAAAAAGCATTTGTGCTATAACTAAACTTGCTGTAACATGATTTACATCTTCACTTAATACAATAATTCTATCTTTTAATAATCTTGAAAAAATATCATATGATCTTTCTCCTCTACTAGTTTGTTCAATTACATAAGGAACTAAACTGTTTTCTAACATATTTTTTCCACCTTTCTTTTCAATTATTATTTTAAAGCAAAAAGCAGAGTAGTGTAAATACAAAACCTATTCACATACGCTGCCTTGCTACTATTATTTTATTTTGGCATTTTCAACAATATAATTTACTGTTTTTTCTGCTTTTAAATTTTCTTTTATGTAATTTTTCAATTGTTCATTATCTTTTAATTCATCTTCTTTTTTATTGTATTTTTCTGCCATTTCTTTTAGCTTTGTATTTATTTCATCTTCTGTTACTTCAATTTTAGCATCTTGTGCTACTGCTTCTAAAACAAGTCTCGTTTTTACTGATTTTTGAGCTTGCTCTTCATATTCTTTTCTAAATTCTGACATTGTTTTTCCCATCATTTGCAAATACTGTTCTAGTTTCATTCCTTGGTAACTTAATCTTGTTTCAATATCTCTTACAGCATTGTCAATTTCCATCTCAATCATTCCATTTGGAATTTCAACCTCTACACCATCGCAAACTGCTTGAATAGCGTTATCTTCTGTTTCATGTTTTTCTCTTGTTTTGTTTTCTTCTTCTAGTTTTTCTTGAATACTCTTTTTTAATTCTTCTAATGTATCAAATTCGCTTACATCTTTAGCAAATTCATCATCTAAGTTAGGCATTTCCTTTACTTTAATTTCATTTAATTTTACTTTAAAAGTTGCATCTTTACCTGCTAAATCTTTAGAAAAATATTCATCTGGGAATTTTACATTAATATCTTTTTCTTCTCCGGTTTTCATACCAATAATTTGGTCTTCAAATCCTGGAATGAATGTATTGCTTCCTATTACTAATTCATGATTTTCCGCTTTTCCGCCTTCGAAAGCAATTCCATCTACAAACCCTTCAAAATCAATTACAGCTGTATCATCTTTTTGAACTGGTCTATCTTCTACAGTTACTAATCTAGCATTTCTTTCTTGCATATGTCCAAGTTCATGTTCAATATCTTTATCTTCAACTTTATATTCAATTTTTTTAATTTCTATTCCTTTATATTTTCCAAGTTTTACTTCTGGTTTTGTTTGTACAGTAGCTGTAAAAATCAAATCTTTACCTTTTTCCATTTGCTTAATATCTATTTCTGGTCTACTAACTACTTCTAAATTATTTTCTTTTACGGCTTCCTCCATAGCTATAGGAGCTACTTCATTAAAAGCATCTTCATAGAAAATTTGTACTCCGTATTGTTTTTCTACCATTTTTATAGGAGCTTTTCCTTTTCTAAAACCTGGTATTGTAAAATATTTAGCATTTTTGTTATAGACATTATTAATAGCTTCTTCAAATTTTTCTGCTTCAATAGTTAATTCTATCTTTAGTTCGTTTTTGTTATCTGTTTTTTCTACTTTACAATTCATTTTTTTCAAATCCTTCCTATTTTTATAAATATAGCTTTATTATTATATCACAATTTGCTTATTTTGCAAGTATTTAACACAAATTTTCTAATACTCTTTTATTTCTACTCCTACATAAAAATGCTTTATAATTTCTTCCCAAGTTTTTCCTTGTTTTGCCAGACTATCTGCTCCTGTTTGACTCATTCCTACACCATGTCCGTATCCTTTTACTGTAAATTTTATGGTTGTTTCAGTTTGTTCTATTGTAAAATTAGCAGATCTAAGTCCAAAAATACTACGCACTTCAACTCCTGATAAATTTATATTTCCAAATTTTGCAGTTCTAACTCTTCCACTATCTGTATATTCTACTATTTGAATTGCATTTTCGTCTGCAAAATCAATTTCTATTTCACTATATTTTTCTTTTATTTTCTCTAATACTTCCTGTTTTGTTAACTCTACTTCTGAATTGTATTGAGAGTATCCTTCTTCTCCTGCTGTTTGCACTACTTGTAAATAAGGATATCCACTTCCTCCCCATACATTAATTGGCATTTCAGTAGTACCTCCACTGTTTGCATGAAAAAAAGCATTAATTGGTTCTCCATTGTATGTAATAATTTTTCCAGCTGTACTATTTACACAGTTTACAATTTTATTCCAATTTGCTTCTGCTTCATTTGCATCCCATCTATTCATTCTATTTTCTTTTGAAATCCAAGCTTGGCAACAAAGTGAACTATCGCAAATATGTGCTTCACCATGCTTTCCTCCACTATGAATAATTTTATACATAGTATAAGTTCTTGCTACAACTACTTGTGCTTTTAATGCCTCTTCATGGAAATTGGCCGGCATTTCAGCAGATACAACTCCATAGAGATATTCTTCTAAATTAACTTCTTCTATTTCGCCTGTTGCTGTGTGTAGTAATTTAATAGTATTATATTCTCTATAGTTATAATTTGCCTCTACTATTGGTTCTTGAGTTTGTATCTCTGGTTCTTCTACTTCTACTGATGCAGTTTCTTCCGTTTTAAATGGATTTACAAAAATAATAGGAATAGCAAAAATAAATAGTGTAAAAGCAATCATATAGAAAATTATTCTTTTCATATTCCACCTCTTTTACCCACACATTTTTATCTTCATGGCAGATAAAATTTTCTTTTCCATTCTTGAAACTTGAACTTGTGTAATTCCTAATAATTTGGCTACATCGCTTTGCGTTTTTTCACTATAATAGCGTAAATAAATAATTGCTTTCTCTTTTTCTGATAATCCTTGTATTAATTGTTTCATTGTAACTCTATTAACAACCATTTCTGCTTCATCAATTTTATTGCTTATAAGTTCTATTTTGCTCATTCCGTCCTGCTCCCCTGTATAAGCATTTTCATTAATTGATTCTAATGGTCTTATTGCATCAATAGCAACCGCAATTTCCTCTTTAGGAAGTTTTAAAATTTTTGCTAATTCTATAACTCCAATTTCTTCTCCATTTTTATTTAAATGTTCTCTTTGAATTTCTTTTATTTTAATAGCTAATTCTTTAACACTTCTGCTTACTTTTATTGGTCCATCATCTCTTAAAAATCTTTTAATTTCTCCTAATATGTAAGGTACAGCATATGTTGAAATTTTCACTTCGTATTGAGTATCAAATCTTTGAATTGCTTTTATAAATCCCATACAGCCAATTTGATATAGGTCTTCTGTTTCATAGCCTCTTCCTACAAACCTTTTTACAATGCTCCAAATTAGTCCATTGTTTTTCTCTATAATCTGCTCCATGGTCTTTTGATCACCATTCTGAGCTTTTATAATTTCCTCCTTTGTTGTTTCATGCATAAACTTCTCCTCTATATTTTAGTCTATGAGACGAACTCTTCCTGTTCTTCTTTCTTTTTGTCAATATTTTTTCTCATTGATACTTTTGTTCCTAGTCCTACAATAGATTCTACCTTCATCTCATCCATAAAACTTTCCATTATAGTAAATCCCATTCCAGATCTTTCTAAATTTGGCTTTGATGTATATAATGGTTGTTTAGCTATTTCAATATTCTCAATTCCAATTCCAGAATCTGCAATTTCAATAAAAATAGAATTTTGCGCAATTCTACATACAATTTTTATAATTCCTTCTCTATTTTCGTAAGCATGAATAATACAATTGGTTACAGCTTCTGACACAGCTGTTTTTATATCTGCCAATTCTTCAATAGTAGGGTCTAATTGCGAAGCAAAAGCTGCTACTGTTATTCTTGCAAAAGCTTCGTTACTTGATTTACTCAAAAATTCTAATTTCATTTCATTTTCATATGTATTTTGCATTTGTTTTTCCCTCCCCTTCTCCATATAATTTTACAATTTTATGAATTCCTGACATTTCTAATACTTTTTTTATATTATTTCTTATATTTTTTATTTCCAAACTACCTCCAAGCATAGATATTAATTTGTATCTGCCAATTACCATTCCTATTCCTGCACTATCCATGAAAGTGACACAATTAAAATCAAATATAACTTTTCTAGGCATATGTCTTTGAATTTCATAGTCCATTCTCCTTCTCATTTTTTCTGTAGTATGATGATCAATTTCTTCCGTAATTTTTACTTCCAGAAGCTTGTCCTCTTTTTTATATAGTATTTCCACAAAAATACCTCCTAAAAATATAACTATTTATATATTCTTTAACTGGAAATTTTTTCCTTTGTTGAAAAATAAGAGATTTCCGACAAGTTTTGCGTTTTTTTGAATATTGTTTTTTCCAATAAAAGAAAAGACCAAAACATCGGTGCAAATGTTTTGGTCTTTTCTTTTATATATTTAAATTTTAATTATTTAAACTTTTAATTCTACTTTCTATGTTTTCTATCATTTCATTGAATTTAGCAAGTTTTATTTTTTCTTCTTCTACTTTTGTTGCTGGTGCTTTTGCTAAAAATCCAGGATTAGATAGCATTTTATCCGTTTTTTCTTTTTCAATTAGTACTTTTGTCTTCTCTTTTTCTAGTCTTTCTATTTCTTCTTTTGCGTCTACTAATTCCTCTAATGGTATATAAACTTCCATTTGAGCTGTTACAACAGATACCGCATTTTTAGGGATATTTACTTTTTCATTTTGTACTTGTATTTCGTTTGCAAATCCCAGCTTTTTTATAAATTCTTTAGCTTCATTTATGAACTCTTTGTATTTGTTTGTTATAAAAATTAATTTTGATTTTTTGGCTGGGTGTACATTCATTTGTGTTCTTACATTTCTAATTCCTATAATTACTTCTTTAATTTGTGTTATACTTTCTTCTTCTTTTTTAAATTCTAGCTCTTCTTTGTACCTTGGATATTCTGCCCTCATAATTGTTTCATCTTCATTATATAGCTTCATATATATTTCTTCTGTTACAAAAGGCATAAATGGATGTAACAGTTTTAAGGCATCTCCTAATATTTTATTTAACACATATTGAGCTACTTTTCTTGAATTGTCTTCTTTGTTATATAATCTTGGTTTTACAATTTCTATGTACCAATCACAAAATTCATCCCAAATGAAGTTATATATTTTTTCTAAAGCTATTCCTAATTCAAATTTTTCTAAATTTGTTTCTACTTCTTTTGCTAAACTATTTATAGTAGATAAAATCCACTTATCTTCTACTTTTAATTCCTCTATTTTAGGCGTTTCTATTTTGTCTTCTATATCTTCTAAGTTCATAAGAACAAATTTAGCCGCATTCCATATTTTATTAGCAAAGTTTTTAGCTGCATCTAGTTTTTCTTCTGTATATCTAATGTCATTTCCTGGTGATGTTCCCATTATAACAGAAAATCTAAGTGCATCTGTTCCATACTTTGCAATTACTTCTAGTGGGTCTACTCCATTTCCTAAACTTTTAGACATTTTTCTTCCTTGACTATCTCTTATAATTCCATGAATAAATACTGTATCAAATGGAATTTTCCCTGTATGTTCTATCCCTGAAAATATCATTCTAGCTACCCAGAAAAAGATAATATCATATCCAGTTACTAATGTATTTGTTGGATAGAAATATTCAAAATCTTTTATTTTTTCTGGCCAACCTAAAGTAGAAAATGGCCATAAAGCAGAACTAAACCAAGTATCTAATGTATCTTCATCTTGATAAATATTTTTGCTTCCACATTTACATCTTTCTGGTGTGCTTTCTGATACTATTATTTCTCCACATTCTTTGCAATAATAAGCTGGAATTCTGTGTCCCCACCATAATTGTCTAGAAATGCACCAATCTTGTATGTTTTCCATCCAGTTATAATAAATTTTATCAAACCTTTCTGGAATAAACTTTATTTTTCCTTCTCTAACAACTTTAATTGCAGGTTCTGCTAATGGTTTCATTTTTACAAACCATTGCTCAGATATTTTTGGTTCTACAGTATTATGACAGCGATAGCATTTTCCAACATTATGAACATAATTTTCTACTTTAACAAGATTTCCTAACTCTTTTAATTTCTCTACGATTTTTTCTCGTGCTTCTAGCAAATCCATTCCTTTATATTCTGGAACCAAATTTCCCATTTTAAAGTTTTCGTCAAATACTTCTATTATTTCTAAATTATGCTTTAGTCCTGCTTGATAGTCATTATTGTCATGAGCAGGTGTAATTTTAACACATCCTGTTCCAAAGTCTTTCTCTACGAATTCATCTGCTATAATTGGTATTTCTTTGTTCATAATAGGAAGAATAGCCGTTTTCCCAACTAAATTTTTATATCTATTATCATCAGGATGTACAGCAATAGCAGTATCTCCTAGCATTGTTTCTGGTCTTGTAGTAGCAACTGTAATGTATTTGTCTGTTCCTGTAATTTGATATCTAATATGCCATAAGCAGGTTGTTTCTTCTTCAAATTCTACTTCTGCATCTGAAATAGAGGTCTTGCATGTTGGACACCAGTTAATCATTTTTTTCCCTTTATAAATTAGACCTTTATTATATAAATCTACAAATACTTTTTGTACTGCTTTTGTTAGTCCTTCATCCATAGTAAATCTTTCTCTATCCCAATCGCATGAACAGCCTAATTTTTTTATTTGTGACACAATTGCCCCACCAAATTCTTTTTTCCATTCCCATGCATATTCTAAAAATTTTTCTCTGCCTAATTCTTCCTTAGAAATGCCTTCTTTTTTTAATTTTTCTACAATCTTTGCCTCTGTAGCAATAGCAGCGTGGTCTGTTCCTGGGATCCATAAGCTATTGTACCCTGCCATTCTTTTATATCGAATTAAAATATCCTGCAATGTTTCATCTAATGCATGCCCCATGTGTAATTTTCCTGTTATATTTGGAGGCGGAATAACAATTGTATATGGTTTTTTATTTTCATCTGGCTCTGCTTTAAAATATCCCTTTTCTAGCCAATTTTGATAAATTCTATCCTCAAATTGCTGTGGTTCAAACTTCTCTGATAATTTGTGTTTTTTGCACATGTAAATGCCCTCCTTTTTATTTTACTATACAAAAAAGGCCTGCCCCTACATAAGGGCAAGCTTTTAACTTACGGTACCACCTTAATTATTATTAAAAAATAATATCTCTTAAAGCCTTTAACGTTGCTTAAACGAATATATCTACTTTTTTCAATATATCAACTCCAAAGCTACCTTCTATTTATCTCTCCTATAAGAAGCTCTCAGTCTATGGCTTCCTTCCCTGTTAGGGTTTATAAATATACTCCTCTTTTTCTTAGTTTTTCCCATTTAATGTTTAATATTTTATCATATACTTTAGCAATTTACAACCCTAAAAAATAATTTTTTCTCTAATGTTGTATGCTTTTATTTTTTTGCAAGGGTTTTGGATTTTTTCTATTCAGGTAGTTTTATGTATAGCAATGGTCTGAAGGCTATTGAATATCCGTCGGTTGAGATTCATAAGTTCTTCAAATTGTATCCCTGATATTACCGCATTATAATTTCTAAGTCCTATTTCTTCTAATCGAACTGAACTGAAACATAGATAATCAAAAATTTTTACAATAGAAATATATTCATATGATATGCTAAGTAATTCATCTTTGTTCCAATTTAAACCAAATTCATCATATATGTCAAACAAGTTTGCTCCTCCAACTGTGTACGTTGATATTGCACCTGTTGTGTTTTCTTCTGTTTCTGGATACATGCTTTTTGATAATCGTATTATTTTTTCTGCTGATACATTTGTGTATGGGTATTTCCCTGGTTTTGAATATACTTTTTGGTCTGCTTGTTCTACTGATGTTATTTCTACATCTGCTCCTGCTTGGTATCTTGCTGCATAGTACCCTCCATATTCTTTTATGCTTGCATATA
>CALXJM010000016.1 GCA_944388625.1 uncultured Clostridia bacterium | reverse complement strand
CTCCGAAAATCTCATAATGAATTTTTATATTGTTCACAACTATATCCAATTTAATCTCCCCTATAACTTACTATTTTGCTATTATTATCATAACATAAAAGTAGATAATTAGCAATTAATTATCTACTTCTATATTCAATGCAATTTTTACATTTTCTATTTCTTTCGTAGCTTTTAAAAAAATAAAAAGCGTGGCGACAGAGATATAAGAGAAGTTCCTTTTGGACTTATATATGATGAAAATGACGTTGAAGATATATTAAAAGAACAAATCGAAATTGCCAAATCTATCCCTAATAATAAAGATAGATTACTATTCTGTAATATAGATGGTAGTTATGTTGATGTAAAGCATATAACTGGCATGTTTAAAAGAATATGCAGACAAGTTGGTATAAAACTAGATTTAGTTACAGGTTGCCATATCCACATGACAAAGCATACTGTTGTAACTCGTTTAATAGAATATGGAATGAATATATATGCTATATCTAAATTAGTTGGAACTTCAAGGAGGGTTTTAGAAAAGACTTATGCACACATTTTAGACGACTTTGTGGAAAGAGAAATTGAAAAAACAAGAGAACGAAGATTAAAACATCAATTCAATATTACAGAAGTTCCTGACATTAAGAGAGCATCTTCTAATATAATCACATTTCCTAAAAGAAAAACTATATAGCACAAAAAACTACTGAAATTAATTTATTGGTAGTTTTTTTATTTCCTCATTTTTCATTTTCTAATGTAATTAGAAAAAATTTCCTAAATTTTCACAAAAGCAGAGAAAAACAAAAAAACGCTGAAATCCTTATAAATAAAAGTGTTCAGCATTTTGTGAAATTTTTCCAAATTCAAGAAAATTGGATAAATTTACTATTATATGGAGCTTCCAGCCAGAATCGAACTGGCGACCTCTTCCTTACCATGGAAGCGCTCTACCTACTGAGCTATGAAAGCATATATAAAAAAGCAAATTCATTATACTATAACATATTTTAATTTTCAATATGTCACTGTTAATTTATTGTTTTATAAATTAGTATTTATTACACATGTTTTAATAATTGCTATAGTATAATGATATTGTTTTATATTACTTTTATTCTTCAAACATGTTTTTCATTGCTTTTTTGCGGATTCTTTGAATTGCATTGTCAATTGACTTTATTGGTGCATCTAGCTTTTCCGATATTTTTGTATAACTTTCGCCTTTAGCATAACGGTGTAAAACTTGTTTTTCAAAATCACTTAGAGTTTCATTCATTTTTTCCTCAATTGTTTTATAATATTCCTTTTTCATTATAGTATCTAATGGATCTTCTATTGTGTTTGTATCCAATACTTCTATTATGGAGGTATCATCTCCTTCTTCATAGGCAGAAGTATTAAGTGATACATAAGAATTTAGTGGTGAATGCTTTTGTCTATTTGATGTCTTAATCGCTGTTATTAATTGGCGTTCAATACATAAGTTTGCAAAAGATTTAAAAGAATTTTGCTTTTGGCTATCAAAATTTTTAATTGCCTTATATAATCCAATCATCCCTTCTTGGAATATGTCTTCTTTTTCTGCTCCAACAATGAAATACTTACTTATTTTCATATTTACAAGCTCTTTATACTTTTTCATAATAAATTCTAAAGCTTCTTCATTTCCTTGTTTAATAAGTTGTATGATTTCTTCATCACTTTTATTGAGTAAATCATTTGATACGTAAAAAGCCTGATTGCTTGGCATACTTTTATGTCCTCCTGCGAAATTATGTACTAGCTGTATTATATTCACTAAATTTAGTAATGTCAATACTTCCATATAAAATTCTTGCTATTTTTACCTTTTTATGGTAGTATTTACCAAGGAATATTATTTGCAAATTATATTAGAGCATGTAAATTACTTAAATGGAGGTTTTCATGGCATTTGACGGTTTTATAACTAAAGCTATTGTAGTAGAATTAGATAAAGAAATTTTAAACGCCAAAATCGATAAGATAAATCAGCCAGATAAAAATTCAATTTATCTAGGGCTTTATAAAAATGGTCAAAATTATTTATTACATCTTTGTATTCATCCAGAAAATTGTAGAATTCATTTAACAACACATCCTAAGCAAAATCCACTTGTTGCTCCAAATTTTTGTATGCTACTTAGAAAGCATATTCTTGGTTTTAAAATTATTTCAATTTCTATGGATGATTTGGAACGTACTGTAGAACTTCTTCTTGAATGCTACAACGATTTTAGTGAAAAGGTTATAAAAAAATTAGTAATAGAAATTATGGGACGTTATAGTAATATTTTCTTACTAGACTCTGAAAGTAAAATAATAGATAGCTTAAAACATGTAAATACAAGTAGAAATCTTTTGCCTAAAACTGTCTATACACCACCTGTAAGTTCTAAAGTTAGTTTATTTGATTTGCAGAATTTTGCTGAGTTTTATAATTCGCTTTCTGCATATCATTTTTCTTTGAATAATGCTTTTATTGGTTTTAGTAAGAATTTTGCTGAATTTTTAATGCGTAAATTTACGGTTATTCCTTCTAAAAAGGAAAGCTTTATTCCTCTATATGAATATTTGCAAAAACTTGTAAAATTTGATGGTTTTCAATGTGTAAGACTAGAAAATAATGATTATATTTTAGATGCAAATTCTACTAATGTGCCTTTGCAAGTTAATTTCTTTATTGATGATTTTTATTTTGAAAAAGAGTCAAAAGCTCAATTTGTTCATTTGAGAGATACATTATTAAAAATGATCTTAAGTGTTTTAAAGAAATATGAAAAAAGATTAGAAAACATTAATCATAAGTTAAAAGAAACAGAGAACATGGATTTATACAAATTGTATGGAGAACTTTTAATTGCGAATTTATATAAATGTAATAAAAATATAGACTCGATTACTGTAGAAAATTATTATGATGAAAATAAACCATTAGTCATTCCTCTTGATAAGTCTATTTCTCCTCATAAAAATGCAGACCGTTATTTTAAAAAATATTCAAAACTAAAAAGTGCTTTAAAAATTGTATCTGTTCAAAAACTTGAAACTGAGCAAGAATTAGAATATATGGAAAGCATTATTTTTTCTTTAGAAAATAGTAAAACTTTTGAAGATTTGAATGATATTTATTTAGAATTATCATCTTCTTATCTTTTTAATGATTTCTTTAAAAATAAATCTAAAAAAGAAAAAATAAAGCAAAGTAAAAACTCTCCTATTTCGATGATTGTTGATGGATATACAATTCTTATTGGAAAAAACAATAAACAAAATGATACCCTTACTTTAAAAACAGCTCGCCCATATGACATGTGGTTTCATACACAAAAAATACATGGGAGCCATGTTATTTTAAAATTGGAACCAAACGCTAAAATAAATGACTCTATATTGCATACTTGTGCAGTTTTAGCTGCACAATACAGTAAAGGTAAAGATTCTACAAATGTACCAGTTGATTACACATATGTAAAATATGTAAAAAAGCCCATTGGTGCAAAACCTGGAATGGTTACATATACACATCAAAAAACTATATATGTAAATCCTTCAGAATAATTATTTTAAAAAAACAGGCGAACAATGTTTACCCCTACATATATTCTGCTTATTTTGTTTTTTAGAAATAACAGTCTTTATGTGAAAAACGAGTCTGACCTTGTGAATTACTTTCTTTTTCTGCATTTTAGTGTGTTTACTTTTCTTATTTTTTCCTCTCTTTTTTAACGCCTTGGAGGACGCAGGCTTTTCACATAAAGACTGTTATTTCGATTCTATTTTAGCAGTTCATTTCCCTACCCAATATATTGCTTTATCTCCATATATACATCCCCAAGGTTGTCCTTCAATACTTCCTTCTACATTATGAATGATTATTTCTTTTAGATTATTGCTATTCTTAAAGCATTCACTATATATTTCTATTACAGTATTTGGAATATCTATTTTTTCTAATGAATGACAATAATTAAGCGACAAACCAATTTTTCTTATAGTATTTGGTATAATGATATTTTTCATGTTAGTTTGTCCATGGAAAGCATAATCTGCAATTTCTGTTATTTCTATGCCTTCTACAACACTTGCTGGTATTTCATATGTTTCTATTGCACCTTGTTGTTTCAATGGCGAAATAAAAATATTTCCCTCTTTATTAAATAATGCTTTTGTTTTTTCTCCATTGCAAATAACACCTTCTCTTATACTATAATATGGATTATTTCCTTTAATTGTTACATCTTCTACTCCAGAATTATAAGTAGAAAGTGTGCTAAAATAACTTATATTTTCCCCTAAAGTTATATTTTTTAAATTATAACATCCAGTAAATGCTTGTGTCATTATCTTCTCCATTGATTCTGGTAAATTAACTTTATTTAGTCCCTTATTCATGAAGCAATATGGCTCTATTATTTGAGTGCCATCTTTTATTGTAACTTCATTTTCGTTACCATAATATCTAAGTATCGAAATATCTGTACCATTTATATTTTTCGTATACACTGAATTATTGTATGTTTCGTATTTAGGGTTATCATCAGATATTATTACATTTGTTATGTTATCATTAAAAAAGCCAGACTCTATATTAGTTGTGCTCTCCTGAATTTGTATAGTAGTAATTCCTAAGTCAGAATTAATTTGACCATTTCTCAGAATTGTTACTGTATTAGGTACGATTAGAGTATTAGTTCCAGGTTCAATAGCTTCTTTTAATATTATAATCATTTCCACTGTATTCTCTGTTTTATTATCGCAAAATAAAATTCCATTTTCTAATTTTAAATTTTTATTTTCTTTTGCTATTTCTATATTTTTTATTTTAGAACAACCATTAAAGGCAGACCCTATTATTGTATTAATTGTACTCGGAAATTTTATTGTTTCTAAACTAATACAATTTAAAAATGCGAAAGCATGTATTTTCGTTAGTCCCTCTGGCAATTCTATATTAGAAAGATTTTTGGCTCCGTCAAAAGTATTTATAGGTATTTCTTTTAAATTATTAGATAAATTTATATTTTTTAGATTTCCGCAATGGTAAAATACTTGAATTCCCATTTCTTTTACAGTATTTGGCATTTGTACGGTTGTTAGGTTAGGACACTCCATAAAAGCAAAATTTCCTATGTATTCTACCCCATATCCATCTTTTTCTTGCATTATAACTGTTTCTAATGTTGTATTATATGCAAATGCATTTGGGGATATTTCTTTTACTGTCCCTGGTATGATTATTGTTTTTAGTCCTTCTACATTTGCAAATGCTCCTTCTCCTATTTTTGTTACTCTTTCTGGTATTGTTATTGTTCCATTTCTGTCCATAAGTAATAAGTTCCCATTTGATGATAATAGTTCTCCTTCTTCTGTTATGTCATATGGATTTACTTCTATTCCCATGCTTTGTGCTATTTCTATTTCTCTTTTGTCTTTTGTGTTTATTAATAATTCTCCTTTTATTATTTCTAGTTTTTCTAGGTATTCATTGCTTATTCCAGGTATTACTGTTTTTATGTTTCCTCCTTCTTCTTTTTTCGTGTTGTACTGTAATTCTGTTTTGCCTGCTGTTAGGCTTTCTTCTTCATAGGTTTGGTCTTCTATTGTTTTTCCTTTTACGAACATGTCTAATTGTTCTTTGTATGTTGCTAGTTCGTTTATTATTTTTGCTTTTTCTGCTTGGTTTATTACTCCTTCTTCTTCCCATAGTACGTTTAGCGTGATTCCTGCTAGTATTAATAATATTATTATTGTTATTACTAGTGCTATTAGTGTTATTCCTTTTGTTGTTTTTATTTTTTTCATTTGTTCCTCCTTTTATTTTGTAATTTTGTAGGCGGGCGAACGATGTTCGCCCCTACGAATGCTCTACTATTTTATCTTTAGAAATAACAGTCTTTATGTGAAAAACGAGTCCGACCTTGTGAATTTATTTCTTTTCCTGTATTTTAGTGTGTTTACTTTTATTGTTTTTTCCTCTTGCTTTAACGCCTTGGAGGACGCAGGCTTTTCACATAATGCTGTTATTTCGGCTTTATTTTAGCAATTTCTTTGAAGCGTGGGCGAACATTGTTCGCCCCTACATATATTCTGCTTATTTTATTAAAAAAGCACAAAAATCCTAAGCATCTCGTATCCAATTAGTTTTATCTAATTTGGGGATGATTAGGATTTTATATTTTATTTCTTTTTTAATATTTACTTGTGTGTTACAGCCCCAACGGTTTGCAGTCTTCATGTGTTTTTTCTCCTTTGTTTTTTATTTTTGTATTGCTAATTCCTCCGAGGTACGAGCGAACACTGTTCGCCTCTACAGGTGCTATTTATTATTGCTTTATTCATTCTTAATTGTTGTTACCTCGCCATATATTGTATCTATCGTAAATATTTCATTTCTGTGAATTACTGTCCATGTAGTGGTTCCTTTTTCTGTTATTTGTGCCCCTATGTCATTTAAATTATTTTCTAATTTAGTTAAATCTATATTTCCAATATTATTAATGCTTTGCATTGAGGCTACAGTTACTTCTTCAAAAGCGGTTACCTTATTGTGCTCTCTTTCAGCCTCTTGAGCCTGATTAATTAAGCCTCTTCTTCCAGATAGAGTTCTCAATGTAACTCCTGCTAATATTGATAGCACTATAATTGTTATTACGAGCGCAATTAGTGTTATACCTTTATTATTTTTATTCCTTTTCATTTGTTTCCTCCTTTTTACCACTAGCTATGAAAATTAATTCTTAATGTTCATGGATGACAATTGTTTTATCTTATACTTAGTATTTTCTCATTTTTATTTTAACATCTGTTTATTTTTATTTCAACTATTTTAAATAGTATTTTTCTATTATTTTTTATTTGTTCCTTTTTTATCATCGTCATCACATTCCCCATGACAGCTAGAGCAATTTCCAGAACAGCCGTATTCTTCTTCGCTCCAATCCAGTTCAATTACATTGTTGCATTCTGGGCATATAATTTCTTTTCTTTCTTCATCAACTTCAGCTGTAAATTCATAATTGCAATATGGACAAATAATATTAAACTCTTCTTGTTCTTCCAAATAAATATCTCTTTCTATATCATTTAAAATATCTTCTAATCCATTCACTTTTCTATCAGTTTCTTCTTGTTTTTTTTCGAGAATTTCGAACCTTACTTCATTTACTTCTAAAATTTTTTCTAATTGTTCCATAAATAAAGAAGTAATTTTAAAAATTTGCTCTTTCACATAATTTAATTGTTCTTTATTTGGAATGTTTTTTTCTAAATCTTCTATAATTTTTTTGTATTCACGGTTTAGTTCTTGCATTTTTCATCTTCCTTTTTAGTTTTTTATAAATAAAAAAACGTAACTAGAAAAATTTAATTTATTCCTCTAATTACGTTTTATGCTTAAATTCTTTCCATGTATTCACCAGTTCTAGTATCAATTCTTATGAAATCTCCAGTATTTACAAATAGAGGTACATTAATAGTTGCTCCCGTTTCTAATGTTGCTGGTTTTGTTGCTCCTGTAGAAGTATTTCCACTAAATCCAGGCTCTGTATATGTAACTTCTAATTCTACAAATATAGGTGGTTCGATTGCAAAAACATTGCCTTTAAAAGACAAAATTTTTACAGACATATTTTCTTTTACAAATCTTAACGCATCTCCTAGTTGTTCTTTATTTAATGGTAATTGCTCATATGTTTCATTGTCCATAAAATAATATAAATCTCCATCATTATATAAATATTGCATATCTCTCTTATCTACTGTTGCACCTTGTAATTTTTCAGATGGATTAAATGTTTTTTCAAGTACAGAACCATTAATTACATTTTTTAATTTAGTTCTAACAAAAGCAGCTCCCTTTCCTGGTTTTACATGTTGAAATTCAACTACTTTATAAACTGAATTATCCATTTCAAATGTTGTTCCATTTCTAATATCTCCTGCCATGTATACTTCTGCCATAATAAATCTCCCTTCAATTTTTTATTTTATCTTTTATATTTTACTACTTTTTTCCCTCTATTGCAATACTTGTATAAAAATTTTATGGTGTGTAAGCACTGCTTTGCACTACTTGCCTACAACCACATAGTCTTTCTGTGATACAGTTAAGGCTTGACAATCATTTTTATGTATTAATACTGTGTCTTCTATTCTTACTCCGAATTTTCCTGTAACATAAATACCTGGTTCGTTTGTTACAACCATATTTTCTTTTAGATATTGATTATTGTTTAAAGAAATAATCGGGTTTTCATGTACTTCCATTCCAACGCCATGTCCCAATGCATGTGCTTGCATGAAACCTTTTAGTTTAAAACTATTTTCAACTAAGTTGCTCAAAATCTTTATATTTGCCATATCTTTTAGTTCTGTTAAAATATAGTTCTGGTTTTCTAATACTAAGTCATAGACTGGTTTTATTTCTTCTGGTACGTATTTTACAAAAATAGTTCTAGTCATGTCAGAACAATAGCCCTTATATTTACAGCCAAAGTCTAGTGTGATTATATCTCCTTCTGTAATTTTTCTGTCGGTTGGTATAGCATGTGGCATAGATGAATTTGGTCCAGAAGCTACAATACTGTCAAAAGCTAATCCATCAGCGCCATTTAATCGGAAATATTTTTCTATTTCTAAAGCAATCTCTTTTTCTGTCATTCCTACTTTAATATAATTCTGTAAATGTAAAAAACAATTATCTGCAATTCTACATGCTTTTTTAATTTTTTCTATCTCATCTGTTTCTTTTATAATTCTTAAATTTTCTATAATATCTTCTGTTTCTATTAAATTTACTTTGTAATACTCTAATAATTTTTTATATTTTTTATAAGTTACATTTCCTTCTTCAAAACCTATGTTTTTGCATAAGGCAAAAAAATTCTCATAGTCATATTTAGAAACATTTCTGCTATCATAAATTACAATTTCATCTTCTATTGTAATAGCTGTATTTGCAGCTTCTATATAGCGACTATCTGTAATATAAATATTTTCTTTTCTAGTAAGTAGTAAAGTTCCTTCAGCTTTAATTCCGGTTAAGTATTGTATGTTTAAAGGGTCTGTTATAATCATTCCCTGCAAATTCATAGCATTTAATTTGCTTCTTAAATACTTAATTTTTTGGTTCATTTTTGCTTTACCCCTCCATTCGTTTTTATGCTCTATTTAAGCCTAATGTGAAAATAGTAAATAAGATAGAAATAATGTTTCCAAATGGTACAAACATCATAATAAATGCTGCCATTACAATAAAAGGTCCAAATGGAATATAATCACTTGTTTTCTTTACCTTAAAAACAATTAATAGTATACTTAATATCGCACCTATTAAAAATGATAATATCGCTACTACTCCTATATTCATTGCTCCAAAGTAGAGCCCTAATGCTCCCATAAGTTTTACATCTCCAAACCCCATTGCTTCTTTTCCTGCTATCATTCCGCCTATAAGAGTTATTAGTAGAAATATTCCACCTCCAACTAAAGCTCCTAGTAACATATTAATTGCTAAATTATAATTTGTAAATCCATATATAAATGTAAATACAAGTCCTATTTCAAATAAAGTAAGATTTAGTCTGTTAGGAATAATTTGTTTCTGATAGTCAATAACAAATACTGATAAAAGCATTGGCGTAAGAATAAATGCTTTTATTAAGTCTAAATTTTGAAAAAATCCAGTTTTTATTCCGTATTTATATAAAATTCCTATATACAGTACTCCAGTTATAAGCATAAGTATATAATTGGATTTTATTCTACTTTCTTCTTTTGAAAATATTTCCATTGAAAACACTTTTTTCTCATCTATTAATCGTTTGTTCATCCAATGAACAAACTGTCCTATTCCTAATCCTATCATTCCTACTAGCACATAAACTAATATGTGTACATCATTAAAATACATCTTTTGTTCCCCTTTTCTTTTCATATCGTTTAATAAAAAACTGTTCTATTGGTCTTTTCAACCTTGTAATCCAAATATCTTTTTCATTTAAAGGCTTAACCAAAATAGAAAACATTTTTGCATGATTGGCTCCTAAAACATCTGTAAATAGTTGGTCTCCTACTACTGCTATATTACTTTCCTTCAAATTCATTCTCTTTTTTGCTTTTTTAAATCCACATTTAAGCGGTTTTTTCGCAAAATAAAAATAATCCTCAATTTGTAATGTATCTGCTACCATCTGTATTTTTTCTACTTTATTTGAGTTTGATACAATACATAATTTCATATTTTGCTTTTTCATTTCTACTATCCAATCTTTAACGCCTTCTAAAATGTTCTCATTAAAATCAATTAATGTGTTATCTACATCTAAAATCAGGCCTTTTATTTTGTTTTCTCTTAGTATATCAACTGTTATGTCTTTTACTGAATTCAAATATAAATTTGGCTCTAATAACATTGCTTTCTCCTAAATTTTTATTAAGCATACTTTACATTATATTATCAGTATGTTTAATTTTTGTCAATTTTTATTTACAAATTTATTCCAATGATATATACTTTTGTTGAATTTAAAGGAAGGAAATGTACTATGAATGCAGAAGAAATTGAAGTAAAAAAACGATATAATCGAAAATTGTATCCCGTTTATAAAATGTTTTCTTGGGATTTGTTGTTTTATGTTGCAATTATTTTCGCTTATTTAACTAATGTAAAAGGTCTTAGTGCTGCTGATGTGTTTTTTATGGATGCCCTATATACTGCTTTTAAATTCAT
Source organism: uncultured Clostridia bacterium (assembly GCA_944388625.1). GTDB lineage: Bacteria > Bacillota > Clostridia > TANB77 > CAG-508 > CALXJM01. The sequence goes on along the minus strand of CALXJM010000016.1, from coordinate 13,642 downwards.
TATGCAAATTCCTGCCGTTGTTATTGTAGATCGTTTGCGGGAAAAGAAAAAGTTTAATTTTAGCTAATTCTCTACTTTCTTTATATATTTTTATTTTAATTTTACCTTGTGATTTAACTTTTATCATTTTTGCCAATTTTGTTGAAGCAATTGGTTTTGTTATAAAGGCACTTGCAGAATCTAATTTACTTTATGATTGTATACCTCATTCAGAAAATAGAAGTAAACAATTTAGCAAGATCGATGGACATGGTTGTGCTCTATTCTATGTGTTTGATGCAATAAGCTGTGTAGCTACTGGATTTTTATATGCTATAAACCCTTATATTCCAATGTGTTTATGCTTATTGTTTTGCTTAATTGCAACTATTTTGTCCTATCGTTTTAAAGAAATTCCAAAGTCAAAATCTTTTAAAGAAGAGAGTACAAATTTAGGAGATTATTTAAAAGGTTTAAAATATTCTTTTAGATATATTTTAAAATCAGGTCGTTTAAAAAGCTTAATTCTATTTTGTGGAATTTTCTTTGGTTTTATTAATTTGCTTAACTCTTTACGTAGAAGTTTATTACAAGATATTGGTACTGAAGCTCAATACTTAGGTATTATATTTGCTTTTATGGGAATATTTGCAGCTGTAGCAGCATATAAAGAAAACTGGTTTAATAAAGTTTTTCATAATAAGTTTTTAGCTTGTTGCGCAATTGTTTTAACATTTTCTGCTATTTTTGCAGGATTAGCTGTAATTGCTCCACTTCCAAAATCTTTATTAATAAGTTTTGTTTTGCTTATGTTTGCTATTCAGCATATCATTAAAGGTGCTTACTTTACTTTAAATAAAAAATATTTAAGTAGTTTTTCTACTTCTGGTTTACGAACTAAAATTTATTCTGTTAATAATATGTTAGAAGCAGTTTGTGCTACAATTACTTCTCTTGCTTGTTCATTTTTATTGAATTCCATGTCAACAGCTTATGCTACTGTAATATTAGGTTGTATATTTACTTTAATCTTACTTAGAATACTAGCCTATATGAAGCCAAGAGTTGGATTAAAGCCTGAGCAATATAAAAAAAGTGATATTCCTATAGAGGTTCAATAATAGTATTATTCAGCTAAAATCAAAACAATAAAAGTCACCCTGCAAAATTGCAGGGTGTTTTTCATTCATAATGTTTTAATCCATAATGTATGATGGTATGTCTCTTTTGTTGTTTTGTAGTCTATAGATAACATAGAATTGTCGTTCCACATTTGTCTATAGCTACTCATTACAACATAAGTAGCATATGAATATGGTACTCCTTTTGAATAAATTATCTCTGTTTCATTAGTAATAGTTTGATATGCTTCTTCTCCACTATCATTTATATAATAATATCCATCCAATTCTTCTGGTAGCTGAACAATCCTACGCTGTTCTACATATGTTGGAGTTACCTCGCTTCCATAATGAATTTTGGTTGGATAAGAAATAAGAAATATAAGCAGGGCTAATCCAGCAATCAATTTTTGCCAATGAGATTGTTTTAAATAATGCTCATTGTTTTTTATAGAGATTAAGAATCCTAGTATAAATACAATGAAAAGAATACATAGTGCTAAAGCATTTTTTTGATAAATGAACAAGCTTATAATAAGTGTAATCCCTACTAAATCTACTAGCTTATTTACATTATTCTTCTTCCGCATTACCTCTGCAATCGTTTGGCCTATTTTGCTTGCCAAATAAGCTAATCCTCCAAAAAGAGCCATATCTACCAGCAAACCAACTATAATTGCCAATTTTTCCATTATGAATGACATCTCCTTTCTTTTTTCTCAAGCTTTATATTTTATGTATTGTAAACTAGCTAAATAAGCTAGGAATAAAAAGGAAATTTATATAAAAAGGCTCTTGACCTTTGTGTATATATTATACCATTTTCTTCTTGCACTTGCAAACTTTTTATGTCTACAGCAAATACTTTTTTTAATTTTCTTAATTATTTTTATACTTATTTATATCTCCCTACACTTAATTTAATAATTTCATCCATACTATCATCTTTTGCAGCCTTATTTTTTCGAATTGCTCCACATTTTTTACATTTGAATATGATTACATATCCCTTTTTGTTTTCTATTTCTATACCTATTGGTTCTAATATTCCATGGCACTCTTCTTGTCTATCTCCCGGATTTATATCTACATGTTTTGAATGTAAACAATATGGGCAATGATTTCTGCAAGAATACCCTAATTTTTCTACTTTTTTTCCACATTTTTCACATATAAATTCTTCATCTATTTCTGTAAATTTTCTATGCATTATTTCCCCCTTAGTATTCAAAAACTCCTCCACCAATAAACTCTCGTAGTAAAGAATTTTTCGGTACATCCTCTTCTGGTATAGTCTCAAAATATCTTAAGAAATCATACAATCTTCTTGCTTCAGTATATTCTGGTTCTTTTCTATCAATTTCTTCTAGTAATGGTAGTGCATATTGTTTTAATACACCTAATTCATAAATCAATGAAGTATTAAACATGCTATCAGCTTCCTCTTGATATGGAAATATGTTTTTTTCTTCTCCTCTTCTTACAGAATCCCACATTTTTAGCGTATGCAAAGCTGGATATCCTCTAAATTGATAATCTCTTACAATTCTACGAATTAATCTCGAATCCGTAGTAGATATTCTATTAAAATAATCTACGTTTAGAACTGTTAATGCACTAATATAAATTTTGTGCTTTTGATCTCTTGGTATACTATTTGTTAATTCATCATTTAAGCAATGTATTCCTTCTATTACAAGTACCTCGTCTTCTTTAAGTTGCATTGTTTTCCCATTAAAAACTTTAACACCTTCTTTAAAGTTAAATGTTGGTACTTCTACTATCTCACCTTTTAATAGCCTAGAGATGTTATCATTAAATAATTTCAAATCAATTGCTTCGATACATTCGAAGTCGTATTCTCCATTCTCGTCTTTTGGATTATCTTTTCTTTCTACAAAATAATTATCTACTGAAATAGTTACTGGTTTTATTCCATTAATTTTTAATTGAATTCCTAACCTTTGTGCAAAAGTAGTTTTGCCAGAAGAAGACGGTCCTGCAATTAATACCATTTTTACCTTTTTATTTTTTACAATTTCATTGGCTATTTCTGCAATTTTCTTTTCATGTAAAGCTTCATCAATTAAAATAGCTTCTCTAATTTTTCCATCTTGTACTACTTTATTTAATTTGTGTAGTGTATGAATGTCCAAGTTCCTATGTAGTTTTTTATAATCATCCAGTGCAGTTAATAGTTTTAAGTTTTCCTTGTATTCTCCTATTTTGCTAGGTTCTTCCATGCTTGGGTATCTAATTAAAAACCCATTTCTATATGCTTCAATATCAAATATTTTCATATATCCTGTACTAATAGGCAAAACTCCGTAGAAATAGTTATAATAATCTCCACAATAATATAATGAAACATATTCTTTTTCTTTAGCGTAAAGTTGTAGTTTTCCTTTATTGCTTCCTGTTACTTCATAAAATGTTTCAGCTTCTTCTTTATCCATTTTTACTTTTCGTATAGCTAAATCATCTTGAATAATTTCTTTCATTCTATTTCTTATTCGTTTAGTATTTTCTTCTGTCATTTTTAAATTATTTACTTCACAAAATAGTGCATTAGTTAATTGGTATTGTACTGTAATTAAAGCTTCTGGATAAATTTCTGCAAAGGCTTTCCCCATTACATAAAGTAATCCTCTTCTATAAATTCTTAACCCTTCTTTATTTGTTATATCTAATAGTTCTATTTTTGAATCTTCTATTAATTCATGTTTTAATGAGACAAGTTCATTATTGCATTTACATGCAATTATAATGTTCGGATTTGAAGCTATTTCTTTTTCGAAAACTTCTTTTATTGTCTTTTTTTCATTTAATTCAATTGTTTTACCTTCGTATTCTATTTTCATCTAATACCTCCGTTTTCCTTTTTGTTATATGTTCTATTGTATATCTTATGCGTATTTTCGTCAACTTATAATTATTTTTTATTTATATTAATTAAAATCATGGAATATTTTTCTTATTCTAGGATATATTATTATTAAGATGGGGGGATATTTAGTGAATAAACAAAGGATTCAAGAGATTTTAAAGAGTAAAGAAATACAAGAAGTTTACTATAACGAAAAGCCTGTTTGGATACAAGAAGTAAGAGATAACATTGCTAAAATAGGTTTTGTTAACAGCGGTGTTGAAAAAGATGTTTTTATTGAGGATTTATATGAGGAAAATTTGTATGATGAAAGTCATTAGAAAAGGCAGTATTATTGAGCATTAGAGAAGCGGGCCTCAGTTGTGGCCCGCTTTTGGTTACCATGCATTAATGTACTTCAAAACAATATTAATTTTTGTCTTAATATTGTTGTGAAGTTCTGGAAATCTCATTTCGTCCCGTACGAAATAGTGACCCCAATAGATCACTTGAGTTAAGAAACCATCGAGTTCGAGATGAAGTTTTTCCCTGTCTCGTCCAACCGTCCTTTCTGCTTTTTCAAGCAGAAAGGCAATGCGATAGTTTCCTTGTCTCTTCGACTTTATGATGAAGACATCACAAAGTAAATTCGTTATCCATTCGTATGTATCAGCCTCGTATGTGTTCCAGTGTAGATTCCAAATTTCTTGAAAAAAGCTTTGCGCTTTTCGCCGAAATTGTAGCACTTCTTCGTCCGTCGGATGAACTTTGAAATGTTGGTCCGATATCATCATCGCCTCTCTTTGAAAGCTTTCAATGGTTCTCCCACTCCTCAAACATTCCTCCAGTGCTTCGTGCAACAGTTCTTTCCATGTCATGTCAGGTAACCTCCTTTATTTTTATACTTATATTATATCATTTTTTTTACATTTTGAGAAGTTACCTAATGAATATTAATAACCTGGTTTTCCGAGCAATCTGAACATATTCTTCTTGTATTCTTCTACTCCAGGTTGATTAAATGGATTAATTCCCAAAATTCTTCCAGACATTGCACATGCTTTTTCAAAGAAATATATTAATTGCCCTAGAGATTCTTCATTTAACTTTTCTATAGTTATAACAATGTTTGGTACATCACCAGAAACATGTGCTTCAATTGTTCCTTGCATTGCTTTTTTGTTTACATAATCTACTGTTTTGCCTGCTAAAAAATTAAGTCCATCAATATTGTCTCCATCTAATTTTATTTTAATATTAGATTTTGGTTTTTCTATATTAATAACTGTTTCAAATAAGTTTCTTCTCCCTTGTTGAATATATTGCCCCATAGAGTGCAAATCAGTTGTATTATCTACTCCTGCTGGGAAAATTCCCATTTGATCTTTTCCTTCACTTTCTCCGTAAAGCTGTTTCCACCATTCAGTAAAAAAATGTAATTTAGGTTCATAATTTACTAAAATTTCTATATTTTTATATAGTTTATATAAAATATTTCTTACTACCGCAAATTTATAGCAATCATTATATTTTAAGTTTGCATCTGAATAAATATCTTGTGCTAGCTTAGCCCCTTCCATTAATTTATCAATATCAATTCCAGCTACAGCAATAGGTAACAAGCCTACTGGAGTTAACACAGAATATCTTCCACCAACATTATCAGGAATAACAAAAGTCTCATATTTTTCCTCTTCTGATAATTTTTTCAATGCACCTTTTTCTTTGTCTGTTGTAATATAAATTCTTTTTCTTGCCTCTTCTATTCCATACTTAGTTTCTAGTAGCTCTCTAAAAATGCGAAATGCAATTGCTGGTTCTGTTGTTGTTCCTGATTTTGATATAACATTAATTGATAAATCTTTGTCACCTATAATATCAATTAATTCATTAATATATGTTGAACTTATATTATTTCCTGCAAATAAAACAAGAGGTGCTTTTCTCTTTTCTTCTGGCAATAAGTCATGAAAGCTATGGTTAAGTGCTTCTATTACTGCTTTTGCCCCCAAATAAGAACCTCCTATTCCGATAACTACAAGAATGTCACTGTCTTTGCGAATTTTTTTTGCTACTTTTTTAATTCTTGCAAATTCGGTTTTATCATAATTAGTTGGAAGCTCAATCCAGCCTACAAATTCTTTTTCGTCATTTGCTTTACTATGTAGGTCTTTATGAATTTTTTCTACTTTATCTTTATATTTCATAATCTCTTTTTCTGTAATTCCACTATATTCTAAATTTACTTTTAAGTTTTCCATATAATTCCTCCTTTTAATATGATATATGTTATAATTTCTATTTCTGTTTCATTTTATTACAAAAGATTTTATTTTTCAATAGAATATAGTGAAATTTAGATTTTTCTGTATCAGAATTATTTTTTGTTAAAATCTTAAATTTATTTTTTATTTACATAGCATCTAGTATTTTAGCTAAATATTTCATACTTGTCATACATTCTTCTAGTGTGTTTGCTGTTGCTCCAACTTCAATAATAGCAGAACCTGTAGTTAAATTTTGATTATATCGATAATTGTTGAGAAGAATCGATCTAAAAAGTCCTGGATATAGTTCTTCTGCTTTTTGTTGCACTTTAATTGCAAATTTTAAATTTTGTAACCAATTTGGGTGTTCTAACCCTCCTGTTCCTGTTCCAATAACGAACATTAGCTGTGCTGCATATTCTTCCCCAATTTTTACTTTTGGTCCATAATCAGTACCGCTTCCAACTGCATCTCTATGAAGGTCTAGAACAATTTGTATGTCACTGTTTTGTTCTAATATATTTCGAATCGTTTTTTCAGAGCGCTCATAAGATCCACTATATGCAGGATAATCATGATAAGTCATGTCATGAATAACTTGATATCCATATCCTTTTAATTGCTTTTCTAGTTCTGTTCCTACTCTAGCTACACTTTTGGTTAAATCTGTAGTTCTATAATTCCCACTAGCTTGATATGGATTTTCTTCTGTAGGTGTATAACTTTCGCAAGTATGAGTATGTAGGAGTAAAATTTTATTTTTATTTACTTCTATATCTGGAACTAACATATCTTCTGTTAATTCATAATCTGATTTATTCCTAATTTGTACATTTCCATAGCTATTAGTATAAGAAGCTTTCATATTTTTTTCCTCCACTACCTCTGTTTTTAAATTTTCTTGTGCTAATTCCACTTTTTCTTCTTGCAATTGTTCTTCTGTGTTAGCTTGTTCTGTAGTATTTTCTTCTATCTCTTTAGGTACAATATTGTTAATTAAATTAAGCTCCATTCCTAAAATTTTTTCTCCTATGTTTTGTTCAATAATTGCATCATCTTCGCCTCTGTTTTCTAAAACTTCTGGTAGTACTGTATCAAAACAATATGTGTAAGCATATTCTGAAATTTTTTTGGTATTTTCTTCTATATTTTCGTTTAAATTAGTTTGTTTTTTTTGTATATCAGGTATATCAAAATACCTAGTAAAGCAAATAATAATAGTTAGTACTAGAATTGCTTTTACTAGGTATTTTAATATATCTTTTAAATTAATAACCGCTACATTTATCATATTTTTCTCCTGTTACTTTCTTTTAGCATTGTAAATTAAAATATATTAATTCAGATTGTTTTACAATGCTACTTAAACATAATCAAAAAGAATAAGCAACTCTTGCTTTTGTAAACTTATATTTATATATATATTTTTCTTCTTGCAGAATATGATAAATTTTTATTTTCAATACAATTTCTTGTTATTTTTGTATGATCTCTTTTATTTTTTCCGGCGTCAAATCAGTTTCTATTTCTTTTCCTGTTTGCATTTCTTTTATTTTTGCAATTTGATTTTTTATTTCTGTCTCTCCTATTGTAAGAACATATTTGCTTCCAATTTTGTCTGCATATTTAAATTGGGCTTTTATGCTTCTTCCTTGTATATCTTTTTCTACATGTAACCCCATTCTTCTTAAATTTTGAGTTAACTTAGTAGCTACTTTACTTGCTTCATCTCCAATATTTGCAATATAGAGTAAAGGCGCTGTTTTATCTTCTAGTTTGTTATGTTTTAAAAATATTTCTATTAGCCTTTCTAATCCGACTGCAAACCCTAATGCTTTGGTTTCTTGCCCTTCAAGTTCTTGAATTAGTCCGTCATACCTTCCTCCTCCTAGAATTGTATATCCTTCCTCTTTTGATATAAACTCAAATACTGTTTTAGTGTAATAGTCTAATCCTCGAACAATATTGGTATCTATAGTATAAGGGATTCCAACTTCTGATAACATTGATTTTACGTTTTCAAAATGAATTTTGCATTCCTCACATAAATAATCTATTATTCTAGGGGCGTTTATATTAAGTTCTTTGCATTTCTTTTCCTTACAGTCTAATATTCTCATTGGATTTTTTTCATATCTAGATTGGCAAATTTCACAATAATTTTTTAAATTTGGTTTTATAAATTCTCGTAATGCTTTTTGGTAATTTTCTCTACATACAGGACAACCTATACTATTAATAGTAAGTTCAATGTTTGGAATATCTAGCACTTTAAATATTTCATTTGCCATACTAATTATTTCTACATCTGCCAAATATGAGTCTGCTCCTATTATTTCTGCTCCTATTTGATGAAATTCTCTTAATCTTCCTTTTTGAACATTTTCATATCTATACATTCCCATGTTATACCATAGTTTTGTAGGTGATGGTTTACTTGCCATTCCATTTTCAATATAGGCTCTTACAACTCCAGCAGTTCCTTCTGGTCTTAGAGTAATACTTCTTCCACCTTTGTCCTCAAAAGTGTACATTTCTTTTTGGACAACATCTGTGGTATCTCCTACACCTCTTTGAAATAATTCTGTATGTTCAAATACCGGTGTTCTTATTTCTTTAAATCCATAATTTTCAAATAATTTTTCTATTTTTTTTTCAATATATTGCCACCCATAACTTTCCTCTGGCAAAATATCTTTAGTTCCCTTTGGTCTTTGTATCATCTTTACCTCCATTTAATTCTATGAAATCTCTGAGATTTTTTACTAAAGTTTCTATCTTAAATTTTAAGCATATTCATTAATTATTTAGTCTTTTTTAGGTTTTAAGTCTAAATATATTTTTTCTTCTTCCCTTATAATGGTTGGCTTTCCATGTCCTGGATAAACAATCGTATCTTCTGGTAATATCATAATTTTATTGGTAATAGAATGCATGATATCTTCGAAACTTCCAGTAGGTAAATCTGTTCTACCCCAAGTTCCTCGAAATAAAGTATCTCCTGTGAAAATCATTTTATGTTCCTTGCAATAAATACAAATTCCGCCTTTTGTATGCCCTGGTGTGTGAATAATCTCAAATTCTATATTTCCTAAATGAATTTTATCTTTGTCGTCTAATCTAGAATCTGCTTCTAATTCTGGGCTATCTATTCCAATATAATATGACAAATTAATTTCTTCTTTATATAATCCTTCTGCTTCTGCTCTATGTATCAAAATTTGTCCTTCTAATTTTTCTTTAATTTCATTTAATGCCCCTATATGGTCTCCATGGCAATGTGTAAGAATAATATATTTTACTTTTACTTTTAATATTTTTACCATTTCAATAATCTTTTCTGCTTCTGCCCCTGGGTCTATAATAAATGCTTCTTTGGTCTCTTCGTCTGCTACAATATAGCAATTAGTTAAGTCTCCCAATCCGGTGTTTAATTTTATTACTTTTAATATCATTTGTAATTCCCCTTTTACTTTCTTCTTTTTACTTCATAGACACTGTCTACTTTTCTAAGTAATTTTAGCACTTTGTTTAGCTCATCTAAATTCTCAATTTCTATGGTAATTTCTGTTAAAGCAATTCTTTCTCGATTTGCTTTAGAATTTACCGCCATAAGTTTTGCTTTAGATTCTGACAAAGCTTTAATAATGTCTGCTAATAGTCCACTCCTATCATTAGCGTAAATTTCTATGTCCACACTATATGATGCTTTAACATCTTCTTGCCAGTAAACATCAATAATTCTATCTTTTTCTGCTAACAAATCATTAATGTTCACACAATCTGTACGATGAACAGTAACTCCTCTTCCTTTAGTTACATATCCTATTATACTATCTCCTGGTAATGGATTACAACATTTTGAGAGTTTAACTAAACAATTATCAATTCCTTTTACTATAACACCTGCTTTAGAAGTAGTTTTAGAAGGTTTGATACTTGCTAATTCTTGAATTTTCTCTTCTACATCTTCTTCTTTGTGCTCTTTTTTGTATTCTTCTAGAATTCTAGCAATTATTTTTACAGGGGATATTGCTCCAAATCCCACACTAGCATACATATCTTCTAATGAATTAAACTTATAACGGTCCAAAGCTATTTGTACCCATTCTGGTCTAAACAATTCGCTATATGTCATCCCTATTTTTTTAATTTCTTTTTCTATAATGTCTTTTCCTTTTTCAATATTTTCTTCTCTTTGTTCTTTTTTAAACCATTGTTGTATTTTATTCTTTGCTGATGAACTTACTATGAATTTTAGCCAATCTCTGCTTGGTCCTTTACTTGTGTCTGAAGTAATAATCTCTACAATATCTCCATTTTGCAATTTTGTTATGATTGGCATCATTTTATTATTAATTTTGCAGCCTACCATTTTATGCCCTATTTGCGCGTGGATATTATAAGCAAAATCAATTGGTGTACTACCACTTGGCAATACTTTTATATCTCCTTTAGGTGTAAAAACATAGACTTCATCTTCAAATAGTTCTGTTTTTAGAGTTTTCATAAATTCTTCTGGGTCTTGCATATCCTTTTGCCATTCTAATGTCTCTCTAAGCCATGCTAATTTGTCATCTGTTACAGTTACATTCGATTTTTTATTTTTGCTATTGTTAGCTTCTTTATAGGCCCAATGAGCAGCAATACCGAATTCAGCCACTCTATGCATATCCCAAGTACGTACTTGTACTTCAAAAGGTGTTCCTTTTGGTCCTAATAATGTTGTATGAATAGATTGATACATGTTTGGTTTTGGTACGGCAATATAATCCTTAAATCTTCCTGGCATTGGATTATATAAATCATGAACTACTCCTAAAGCAGCATAGCAATCTTTTACAGAATTTACTAAAATACGAAGTGCAAACAAATCATAAATTTGATCTAATGTTTTATTATCTCTTTGCATCTTCCTATAAATGCTATATAGGTGTTTTGCTCTTCCTGTAATTTCTGCTTCGATTTTTTCTTTTTTTAATGCTACTCTAATCTCTTCAATAATATTATCAATAAAAGCTAATCTTTCTTCTCTTTTTTTATCAATTTCTTTTACCAATTCGCGAAATTCTTCTGGGTTTAAATATCTAAATGCTAAGTCTTCTAATTCCCATTTTATTGAATAAATTCCTAATCTATTTGCAAGTGGTGCAAAAATATCCATAGTTTCTTGTGCATTAAAAAGTTGTCTTTCTCTACTTAGATATTTCAATGTTCTCATATTATGCAATCTATCTGCTAGTTTAATTAATACTACACGAATATCTTTTGCCATGGCTAAAAACATTTTTCTATAATCTTCAATTTGTTGTTCTTCTTTAGTTGTGTATTGAATTCGGCTTAGTTTAGTAACACCATCTACCATTTCTGCTACAGGTTCGCCAAATAAATTAACAATATCTTCCCTTTTTACATCTGTGTCTTCTACTAAATCATGCAAAAGTGCTGCACATATGGTTTCATCATCTAGCTCTAATTTGGCTATTGTATAAGCTACATTAAGTGGATGAACAATGTATGGCTCTCCAGATTTTCTACATTGATCTCCATGGTGTAATTTTGCATATTCATATGCCTTTTCTATCATTGCAATATTAGATTTTGGATTATGCATTTTAGCTGTTTTTATAATATTTTCTATTGTGACCTCTTCCATAACTTATTCTCCTTTCTTTTAAAATCTGATACTCTTAATTAATATGATTTTCTCATATCTTTTAAGTTAATTTGTATTTTTTCTAATCCGTTAAATGAATTTATTTCTAGTGTTCCTACTACATCTATTTTATCTCCAATTCTATAATCTTCTGCTAGATGACCCATGTTAAATCCAATAGCATCTAAAATAATATTATCATCTCTTAAAGTTAACTTTATATGTTTATTTTCTGACAATGCTCGAATAGAATCTATTTTTAATCCTTTATACATAAAAATGGGAATTTTGTTTCCTTCTCCAAATGGTTCCAATAATTGAATAGCTTCTACATTTTCCTTTGTCATATCTTTAGCTGTTATTTGCTTATCTATCTTGATTATTGGTACTATTTCTTTCACATTACTTTTATCAGCTAATTCTTCAAAAGCTTTTTTAAATCCTTCAAAATTTTCTCGTTTTAAACTTAATCCAACTGCCATACTATGTCCACCATATTTTTCTAACCAAGAGCTTGTATTTAATAATGCCTCGTGCAAGTCAAAGCCCGGTATGCTTCTTCCAGAACCTTTCCCCATATTTCCATCGAAGCAAATTAATAAACTTGGTTTGAAAAACATTTCTGTAACTTTAGATGCTACAATTCCAATTACTCCATGATGCCATCTTTCGTCTCCCAAAACAATACTGCTTCTACTCTCTAAATTTTCTTCTTGGATTTTACTTAGTGCCTGCTCAAATATTTTTCTTTCTGTATCCTGTCTTTCTGCATTATAATTATTTAATTTTTGTGTAATTTGTTTTACTTCTTCTAAATCTTCACTTAAAAATAATTTTAGTGCTTCTTCTTGTTTTCCCATTCTTCCACATGCATTAATTCTTGGTGCTACTCCAAAAGAAATTGTACTAGAATTTACATCTGCATATCCACAGGCCTTTAATAATTCTTTCAGTCCAATATTTTTCGTTTGCTTAATTAATTTTAATCCTAATTTGGCAATTATTCTGTTTTCATCTACTAATGGAACAATGTCTGAAATGGTTCCTACACAAACAATATCTAAATATTTCAGATATTCTTTTTCATTAAGTCCTAATTTTATACTAATGGCTTGAATAAGTTTAAACACAACACCAACTCCTGCTAACTCTCTAAATGGGTATGTGTTATCTTTTCTTTTTGCATCTATAATAGCTACTGCATTTGGCAGAATATCTAATGTTTCATGGTGATCTGTTACAATTGTTTCTATTCCTAGTTTTTTAGCATAATCAATATCTTCTATTCCCGAAATACCACAATCTACAGTAATCATTAATGAAACCTGCTCTTTTGCAATTTTTTCAATTGCTTGTTTGTTTAATCCGTATCCTTCTTCCAAACGATTTGGAATATAATAAATAACATCTGCTCCTATTTCTTCTAAAAATTTTTTTAGTACAGTTATACTAGTAATTCCGTCTACATCATAATCACCATAAATAACTATTTTTTCTTTTTTTTCAATTGCTTGTATAATCCTAGTAACTGCTGTTTTCATATCTTTAAACAAATATGGATCATAAAAGTCATTACGTGTTGGATTTAAAAAGGTAGCTATTTTGTCTTTACCTTCTATATTGCGATTAGTTAAAATTGTTGTAAGTAATGGTGATATTTTTAGTTCTTCGCTTAGTCTTTCAATTTTCTCTGTTTCTATATCATAAAATTCCCATTTTTTCTTCATCTTTCTCTCCTATTCTAATTTCCTTT
>CALXJM010000015.1 GCA_944388625.1 uncultured Clostridia bacterium | reverse complement strand
AAACAATATCATTTTTGGTACTCTCTTTCAATATTTTATTTTCAATGTTGCTGTGACATATCTATCTTAAACCTATAGTCTTTTCATTTTTTTCTTTAAAACTCTTGTTTTTTTCCTTGTTTTATAAGATAATATAAGAAGAATAGTTTTAATAGAAAGTGGTGAACAACTTGAAGTTTATAGATAAATTTTTAAAATTTCTAAAAACTGATAGGAATACTTTTTTAACATACATTTTAACATTATTAACAGTTTACATTGTTATTGACAGATTTGTTGAAATACTTCTTATGGTTTTTACAGGAATTTCGGTTAGCTATTGGGGGCCTATTACTTATACCCTTGCACTAGCTTGCCCGGTATTTGCATTTTGCTTTTCCTTTTCATCAAAATTTATAAAAGGGCAAAAAACAAAATTATCATTTTTCTATATTTACTGTATAGCTTTATATATTATAGTTTTATCAATGATTGTACAGTGGTTAAATCGATTAGGTTGGCTTTTATTCTTTTCAGTTCCAAACTTTGTAGAACTAGCTAATGATTTTTCTGATTTAATAAAGCCTGCTTTTACTGCTCTTGCTTTATATTTACCTGTAACCACTTTTTATCCATTATTTAAGTGGTTATTTGCAAACGTAAATGATACACAGAAATTAAGAGAATCCATTATGGATTATGGTGGTATAAATTTATCAGATCAATCAACTGGTACAGGGCCTTTTACTTGTGAAATTACTATTTGTAAAAATAAAGATACAGGGAAACCTGTAAAAGTTCCAGAAAATCACAGATTTGAGTCTACTCTTATCGTTGGTGTCTCTGGTACTGGCAAGACAACTATGATGTTTGAGCCTATGATTGCACGTGACATCGAAAAAAAATCATTTTTCCATGAGTCTGCTAAGGAAATGGGGTTTACAGCATTAAAAACAGGTATTGCTAGTTTAAATTGTCCTTATGATAATGATTACATTAATGAACATTTTTCTTTGAATATGCTTATTCCTAATCCTCAAAAGCAAGCAATTTACAATAAATATATGGAAAAATTATTATATAATTCTGTAAGTGATAATTTAGTTTATAAAGATTTAGGAATTACTTATGTTGCTCCTGAGCCAGAATCTATTAAACGTGTTGAAAATGTTGCAAAAAATTTTGGTATGGAAGTTAATATTATTGATCCATCAAATAGCAACTCTATCGGATTAAATCCTTTTGTTATTCCTGATGCTTCAAAAACAGCTATCGCAATTTCTTCTGTTCTAAAAGGAATGTATTCAACTACTCATACTGATGTAGAAGAAGCTTACCGTGAAAATGTTGTTTCTCAAGCAATTGAAAACTTAGTATTGCTTTTGAAAGAAATGTATCCTAGAACACATGATGGTTTTTTACCAAATTTGGAAGATATGCTAAAAATGTTAAATGATTTTGATTTAGTAGAAGCTATGTGTAAACAATTAGAATTAGAAGACGATTTGCGTGAGCAATATTCTTTGCAGTTAGGCTATTTTAAAAAGAACTTTTATAAAAATGGTGCAGGCAGAGCAGATACTGAAAAATTTGTTTATGGAGCTATTACAGAACTTGATAATTTATTAAGATATCCTGGTATGAGAGCTATTTTGTGTAATAGAACTAATAATATTGATTTTGATAAAATGCTATCTCAAGGTCAAATTACTTTTGTTTGTACAAGACGCGGAGATTTAGGACGTACTGCTCATAGAGCTTTTGGTCTATTCTTTTTATTATTGATGCAATATTCTGTTTTAAGTAGACCAGGAAATGAAAAAACAAGAATTCCGCATTTTCTTTATATAGATGAATTTTCTGATTTTATATGTTCTGCTACAGAGCCAATTTTTACATTATATAGAAAATATCGTGTTGGAGCAATAGTTTCTGCACAAAGCTTGTCACAATTAGGACCTAGAGTAGATTCTAAATATAGACAAATAATTTTAGGAAACTCTGCTACAAAAGTTGTATTTGGCGGTAATACCCCAGAAGAAAATGATTGGTGGTCAACTGAGTTTGGAAAACATAGAGAGTGGCAATTTAAAAATGATTATAATACTAAAGACACTTCTTATGATCAAAAATACGGTGGCATTGAATATGGTTGGAAATCATATTTTGCTACTGGAAAGATTCAAACCATGGGATTTAAAAATTGTGCTTATAAAACTAGAAATGTTAAAGGCAAATTAAATATTGGTCCTGGATTAGTTGATTTCTTAGATTCTAAATATAAATCAAAACAAGACTTTAAAGTATATGCTTTCGATAAATATAATAAGTCTAGTATAAGCGCTCATGAAGAGCCTTCTAGAAGACTAAGAAAATCTACAATATTTAATACAGCTTATGAAGAAGATAGTAATGGTGATATTGATCCTATAAAAACTGATACTACCGATTCTAGTTATTTCTTAAATAATGGAGAAGCAATAACATTTGATTTTAATTCTAAAAAGAATAAATAATTAATCTTTTAGCAAAATAAATTTTACTTGTTTATATGACCACAAAGAATAAAAAGTAGATTAGATATCTAATCTACTTTTTATTTTATAGGAAAAATCAATTATGTTATTTTTTGCTATAAAATAAGGTTAGGTTTCATTTGTCTGCATATTTGCGAAACAAAATATTCCCCACTTTCTTACTATCGACAAAGTTTTGCTATTAAATCATATTCTTTTACTTCTGCAATTTTGCAATCAACAAATTCGCCTATAAAATGATTTTCTGTATTTTTAATATACATTATTCCATCAATATCTGGAACGTCCATATAAGTTCTAGCTATGTAGTATGTTCCATCTTTTGAAATTCCCTCTATTAATGCTGTGACTTTTTTACCTAGTTTGGCTTCTAAAATTTGTTTTGATATTTTTTGTTGCAGTTCCATAATTTTTTTATATCTTACATTCTTTGTTTTCCAATGTACTCCGTTTTCTAATTTTGCTGCTGGTGTTC
This sequence comes from uncultured Clostridia bacterium, assembly GCA_944388625.1. Taxonomy (GTDB): domain Bacteria; phylum Bacillota; class Clostridia; order TANB77; family CAG-508; genus CALXJM01. The sequence goes on along the minus strand of CALXJM010000015.1, from coordinate 21,575 downwards.
CATCTTCTTTGGAGTATTCAAATACTCCTAATTTATCAAATTTTGCTCTTTGAACGAAATAATAGAGTTCTTCGAAATTGCTGTTTGTTTCTCCTGGGAAGCCAACAATAAGAGTTGTTCTTAAAATGACATCCGGAATTTCGTCACGTATTTTTTTTACGATATTTTTTATTCTTTCTCCTGTTGTTTTCCTGTTCATTCGTTTTAATATTGTATCAGATATATGCTGAATAGGAATATCAAAGTATTTGCATATTTTTTCATTTTTCTTTACAGTTTCAATAAGTTCTTCTGTTATGCTTTCTGGATATGCGTATAAAAAGCGAATCCACTTTACTTTCTCGATTTCACATAATTTTTGTAGTAACTCTGCTAGTTTATATTCGCCATATAAATCATAACCATATTTTGTTGTGTCTTGTGCAATTACAATTAATTCTTGAATACCGCTATTAACAAGTTTTTCAGCTTCTTGTAATATATCTTCCATTTTCCTACTAGCATATGGTCCTCTAATATATGGTATTGCACAATATGTACAATAATTACTACATCCTTCTGCAATTTTTAAATAAGCTGTTTTATTTCCTGTACTAATAATTCTATTTTCGTAACGTAAATCTGGTAAATCATTATTTTTCTTTTCTTCTTTTTCAATTAGTTTACTAATTTTTTCCCACATATTTTGGTAATCATCTATAGCTAAAAATAAATCTACTTCTGGAATAGCTTTAATTAATTCTAATTTATATCTTTGAACCAAACATCCCATGACAATTAAAAATTTGCATTTCCCGTTTATCTTATATTCCGCCATTTCTAAAATAGTATTAATGCCTTCTTGTTTTGCTTTTTCTATAAACCCACATGTATTAATTATTAATATTTCAGCTTCTTCTGGAGTGTTTACTATTATATAATTTTTTTCTTTAAAAAGTCCTATTGCCATTTCTGTATCTACTAAATTTTTAGGACATCCTAATGATATAAATCCTACTTTCATCTTTACTCCTTTTTCTATATTATTCTTCATTGCATATATGCTTTCTTGTAAGTTCCATTAAATTTAATTTTGTAAATCCTTCAACTTGTGTTTTTGCCCTATCTGTTTTTAAATTTTGAATTAATCTTTGTTGTATCTTTTGTTTATTGCCATCTATTAGCATATCTATATAGTCAATAATAATAATTCCACCAATGTCTCTTAGTTTTAATTGTCTTGTAATTTCATCTGTTGCTTCTAAATTAACCATATATGCAGTTGTCTCTAAGTCCTTAGCTCCGGTAAATTTAGCTGAATTTACATCAATAGCGGTTAATGCTTCTGTTTTATCAATAGTAATAAAACCTCCGCATTTAAGCCATATTTTCCTGTTTTTTAGTTTTTCAATTTTTTCTTCTATTCCCGCTTCTTTTAAAGCATCTGATACATATCTAATGTGTATTTGATTTTCTTTTCCGTATTCTTTTAAAGCTTGACTTACTTCTTCCAAATTTTCTTTATTATCCACAATAATAGTTTCTATTTCTTTTTCGATTAAATCTGTCAACAATTTTTTTATCAAACTATCATTTTTATATACTAATTTAGGATAATTCTTTAATTTCATTTGAGTTATCTTATTCCATTTATCAATAAGTATATCTAAATCATTCTTTAAATCTGTTTCCTGCTTATTTATTGCAGATGTCCTTATAATAGCACCTGTACCAGTTGGCAATATTTTTTTAGCAATGCAGACTAATCTTTCTTTTTCTTTTGCGTTTTCTATTTTTTGTGAAGTTGTAATAAAATTTGCATTTGGTAAAAATACAATATATTTTCCGGTTAAGTTAATATGAGTTGAAATTCTAGCCCCTTTTTGACTTGTACAGTCTCTTTTTACTTGTACTAGAATTGGCATTCCTACCTTCAAAATTGAATTGATTTCGTGTATTTCTGTTCTTTGCTCTTTTTTTTCGTCTACTTTTGGTAAAGCATCTTTAAGATGAATGAATGCATTCTTTTCTTCTCCCATATCTACAAAAGCGACTTGCATTTTTTTTAAAATATTTTGTACTTTTCCTATATAAATGTTCCCTTCTAATCTTTTTCCTATTGTTTCTTCGTATTTTTCCACTAGAATTCCATTTTCTATAAGTGCAATAATGTTTTTTTCATTTTTTCTACTTACTAAAATTTGATACACATTAATCTCCTTTACTAATTGTAGGGGCAGATTTTTTTCATCTGCCCCTATTATATTAAAATTTATTATCATTGTCAGTTAAATTTATTCATTGCACTATTTATACCATTTTTTATAATCTCAGTGATAGCACTTACTGCTAAGTTAACCCCCTCTTGTAGGGAGTTAAGTTCTTCTTCTGGAATGGCTCCTATCACATGTTCAATCAGGTCTTCTCCTTCTAATGGCTGTCCAATTCCTATTCGAATTCTTGCAAAATCATCTGCACATAGGCAATGAACTATTGATTTCATTCCATTATGAGTTCCTGGTCCACCAGATTTCCTAATTCTAATTTCTCCAGGATTTATATCTATATCATCATAAATTATAATAATTTGTTCATTAGTTAATTTGTAAAATTTTTTTGCTTCTATTACGCTCTCTCCACTGGAATTCATGAATGTTTGTGGTTTTAGCAATAATACTTTTTCATTTTCAATTATACCTGTTCCATATAATCCCTTAAAATTAGAACGTGTTACATCAATCTCATATTTTTGGGCAAGTCTATTGATTGCCCAAAAGCCCATATTATGTCTTGTATTAGCATAATCTTCTTCTGGATTTCCCAATCCAACTATTAAGTACATTTTTTTCACCCTTAGCTTTAATTTCTATTTTTTACTTTTGATTTTATTCCATATTTCATTCGTTTTTAAGTATTCTTCATAATGTTTTTCTACATTTTTATCATAATTTCTAAGTTCTTTTAGTAATACATTAAAATCACTATTCTCAAATAATTTATTTATTTCTGGAATACTCTTTTTTAGCTTTTCTTGCACAATTTTTATTTTTTCGTCATAATCCTCTTTATCTAATATGTACATTAAAAGAGGTTTATATTTTATCCATCCTTTTGAAGCTTTTAAAAATCTTTGTTCTATTTCGTCTTCTGAGGATTTAATTTTTCTCAATGTTTTTGGATAATTTTCTTTCATAATTTGAGTATATTTTAAAAATCCATCATGGAAATGATACACAGGAACTTTAATTACTGTTGCTTCGTCTAACATTGTAGCAAAAAAAGTATCTTCCCCTCTTGCTTCAGGTGGATTATAAAAAGCCGGTATTTTATCAATATGATTTAAGTTCAAGCATAGAGTTGAACCAGCTACCCACTTTTTTCCATTTTCTAGTCCAATTTCATATGCTCCTTCTCCATTAGCCAACTTAGGATCTGCATAAGTAACTCCATTGTCTTCTTCGAATTTCTTTTTAATGGAGTCCCATGAAATAATATCATTGCTAATAGCTTCTATATAATTCTTAAATTCTTCTTCACTTACTTCTTCAGAATCAATATAAGGAATTGGCGATATGTATCCACAATGATATCCAATCGTAACATCTGCTTTATCAATATATTTTAAATGCATTATAACGTTATCTTGTTTTTTCCATGTAATTGTGTGGTTATCTTCTTTGATACATGCAACTGGATATTCATCATCATCCCAAAATAATAAATAATCCATTTTATTTTTTAATGCATAATACATTACTGTATTTCTTCCTCTTGCATGTCCATGACCTAAAAAAAGATTTGCATCATCTTTGCTTAACTCATATCGTGAGATTAATATTTTCTTTTCTTCTTCTATATCTTCTGGTGTGATGTATTTGATTTCTATATTTTCTCTATATACATCTGGTATAATTCCATAAAAATCTGTTCTTTTTGTATATTGGTATCCTAAATCATATAATACAAAAAAAGTTAAATTGATTTTTCTTTTTTCCTTTTCCTCTTGCTCTAATATTGCTTGATAATAGTTATTAATAATTTTGCATACATTTGGTCTACCTGTTACAAAGCCTATTCCTATGTTAATTTCCTTTTTCATTGCTCCTCCTAGTGCATAGCAATCATGCAGGTAAAGTTTTATTTCTATCTTATTATAATTCATATTTAGTTAAAAGTCAAATTTGTGTTTATTATGTGTTTATTTATTTAAAACCCCCAGAAGAAATTGCTCTTCCGGGGAGTGGAGGTCATTCATTTACCAAATCCATCCAACAATCATTCTCTTAATGTCTTGCAATAAGAGCCCAACTACATTCAGGATTTGAGAAACGTAATCCGCCGCTGCTATAACGGCAATTATCACGAGTGTCCAAATCATAATCCTTTTTACCGTTTTTTTCATGATATCCCTCCTATATGGATTATGATTTAATTATATCACTTTTTTATGTGAATTTCAACTTTACATATGCAAACTCAAGAAAAAATGCTTTTCATCTTTTACCCTTTTTCTTACATTTTCACACTCAATGAAACCATTTTTTTTATAAAATGCTACCGCTGTTTTCATATTTTCGTAAGTAGCCACTGTCATTTTTTCATATTCTTTTTCTATTGCATATTGTAATGCTAAATTCCACAGCATTTTAGCTATTCCATTTTTTCTATATTCTTTTTTTACATATACCTTTTCTAATTTTACTGTGTGACGTGATTTTCTATGAACTGCTATACTACCAACCACTTCGTTGTCTTCATTAATGGCTAACCATAATTTCCCGCCTTTTTTCTTATATTGATTAAAATCTGTTTTCTCTATTGATTTCTTAAATTCATAAAATCCATATTCTTCTACTAAGATTTGTATAATTAGCTCTATCGTATCTGGTTTATATCTGTCTGTATATTCTATAAAGTTAATCATAAAAAATCACCCCCATCTTACGTATTATATCACATGATGTGGGTTTTCGTCAATTATTAGTTTTTTTAGTCTATTATGGCAGATTTTTCTTATACTTTTATCTTATTTCTTTTTATTGCTAGTTTTCTTTCGTTCTTTCTTGTATTTATTTCATGTTCTCATTTTCTATATCTTCGATAATTTTTAATCGTTCTGCATGTCTACCACCTTCAAAAGAAGTACCTAAAAATATTCGTATGCATTCAATTGCTTTGCTTGGTTTTATATCATCTGCTCCAAATGCAATAATATTACAATCATTATGTGCTTTTGCATGTTTACTTGTATATTCATCATAGCATTGTGCACATCTGATTCCTTTATATTTATTTGCTACAATCATCATTCCCGAACCAGTTCCACATATAAGTATTCCTATCTCACATTCTTTTTTTTGTATGGCTTTAGCAACTTTACTTGCAAAAATCGGATAATCTACTCTTTCTTCTGTATTTGTTCCAAAGTCTTTATATTTGATTCCCTTTTCTTGTAAATATTTTTCTATTTCTCTTTTTAATTCAATTCCTCTGTGATCATTTCCAATAGCAATCATTTTTTCCCTCCAATTTTTCTAATCTTTTAATTACTATACCATAACAGACAATTTTTTTCAAGGAATTTGCAAAGTTGACAAAATTCATTTTTTTAAGTATTATAATATATGTAAATATATATTATAGTAGGAGATAAGTATATGTGGAAAGAGTTTAAACAGTTTGCATTAAAAGGTAATATTATGGATTTAGCTGTTGGTGTTATAATTGGTGGTGCATTTCAAAGTATTGTTAATTCTTTAGTAAAAGATATTATTATGCCTGTTATTTCTATTTTTACTGGAAAAGTAGATTATTCCGGTTTAAGTATAACCATCGGCCAAAGTTCTATTAAATATGGTTCTTTTTTGACTTCTATTATTAATTTTTTAATTATCGCTATATCTATTTTTTTACTTGTTCGCTATATTAATAAATTAAATAAAAAGCTTGAGCAACTTAAAGAAGAGGAATTAAAGAAATTAGAAAAAAAAGGGAAATATAGGAGAAGGAAAACTGACATTATTCCAGAACCAGCTTCTGTTCCTAATACCAAAATATGTCCTTTTTGTTTTACAGAAATTAATATAAAAGCAACTCGTTGTCCTCATTGCACTTCTGAATTAACCAATTTTAATACAAGTGAGTCCAAAGATAAAAAGGAACAAATTGCAGAATTCTAAATGTTTTATACTATATTTTAGAAAAATGCTTGCAAAACATACTTTTTCATGTTAAAATATGTAAGATAGAATTTAGATATACAATAAGTAGGGAGGTGCATATATAATGCCTAATATAAAGTCTGCTATCAAAAGAGTTAAAATTATAAATACTAAAACTGCTCAAAATAACATGATTAAAACTAGTATAAAAACTGCAACAAAAAAATTTGAAAATGCAGTTTCTGCTGGAAATAAAGAAGAAGCAAAAGTTCTTTTAGCTGATGCTATGAAAAAGATAGATCAATCTTGTAGCAAAGGTGTTATAAAGAAAAATACAGCATCTAGAAAAAAATCTAGATTAGCTAAAATGTTAAACGAAGTAAAATAACCGTCAAAACGGTTATTTTTTTTAGCTTTCCCTGCGTTGTATATATTTGCAAAGCAAAATGCACATATGTGCTTCAATGCAAAACTTTCTTATTCTAATTGCTTTTTAATAATGTCTATTGCAAAACCGCAAATAATAAATTCAACAGCAAACATTAGTCCTGTTTTAAATAGTAATATTCCAATATAATATGTATCAAAAGAAATAGGATTAAAATCATAATAAATTAAAATAAAAATAGAAAATAAGCATATAATGAGTGAAAATATATTTCCACATTTTATTATGGAAAAAATTTTTTTATCCATATGTTTAAATTGATTAAAAAAAGCATGAATCATAAGTATTCCTCCCGTCTGATTTACATAATTATATGTTATCATAGAATATATTAAAAATCAAAGGAAATCTTTGGCAAAAGAAGACACCAGAATCTTCGCTTCTAGTGTCTTCTTTACATATTTATTATACTATCCTAATAATTTCACTTCTACTTCTTCCATTTTATATTTTTTCGTTTGCTCATCTAGTTTAAATTCAATTAACGATTTATCTAAAGTCTCCGCATTTTGTCTTAAATCTGTAGAAAAATAGAATTTTATTTGCGGAATTTCTAATTCATTTGTTACAATTGTTTTAAAAGTTTCAACCATATGTGTATTATCTTCACATACCAAAATTAATTGAGGCATTCTTTCATATCCGGAATCCATTGGTACGAAATTTCCATAAAAATCCTTATAAAGCTCCAGCCTTTCAATTAATTTCTTTTGCCATTCTTCTTCTCGTCGAATTACTTCGAAAATAAATTCAATGGATTTGTTCTGTTTTGTTAACTTTATTCCTGCTCCAGTAGCTTTGAATGTTTTTCCTGCTACTTTTGCAGTAATAGCTGGTTTTACTTTATAGTCTTCATATGCTTTTACTTTCCTTAAATAAGCAATAATAATTTGATTTCCTGCTAATCTTTTCTTTATCATAGCTACTGGTTTTGTATTGTCTGTTTGCTGCCATTTACATTCTTCTCCTCTTGAATTTAGCAAGTATTTTCCCATTTTTTCTAAACAAAATACTCTGTAAATACAATCTCCATCTTCTGATTGAAAATAGTATCTTGTTAGAATTTTGTTTTTTACCAATTGATCTAATCTTATATTTAATTTGTCTTGACTTTTAATATCTATTCCCATTTGAGTTAAAATTTGAAATAATTGTCTAGAAGTAATAAACTCAAATTTATTTACTAATTCCAAAATTTTAAAGTGAACATCTGTTATATGTCCAATATTAATCTTGTGTATAATTTGGTTCATAGATACATATCCGTCTTTTCCATCAAATACTTTTATTTCATTTTTTCGCATTGCAAATGGAGATATAGTTGTTTTAATATCACTATCTTCTACCATGATAACATTCATTCCTTTCGTATTGAAATAATACTTCTATTTTTATTATAGTCTATTTTCCTTTTATTTACAATACAATTGCAAATATTTTTATTATATAAAAAATTTTTAGCTTTTTTCAGTTAGCAAAGTTAAGCTTTCTACATTGGTCTAAGCAAAACTTTCTTGTTTCAGATATAAGTTTAATAAAAATCACAGTTCTTATTTATCAGGTCTTTTACTTCAGATTTAGTTAAGTATCTCCATTGTCCAATCTTCAATGATTTTACTTCTAAGTCTCCAATTTTACTTCTGTGTAGAGCTAATACTTTTTTGCCTATTGCTTCGCACATTTTTCGCACTTGCCTGTTCTTTCCTTCGTGAATTATAATTTCTATTCTGCTAATATTTTTTTCTTCTAAATAGGCTAGTTGTCTTACACTGGCTGGGCTTGTTGTATAATTTTCAATATTTATCCCTTCACGCAATTTTTGTATTTCCTCTTCTGCTACTTTCCCATTTACGGTAACTATATATGTTTTTTCTATTTCGTGTTTTGGATGAGTTATTTTATATATAAAGTCTCCGTCATTTGTAAGAATTAATGCACCTGATGTATACATATCTAATCTTCCTACTGGAATAAGTCTTATATTGTGTATATTTACCAAATCTAACACTGTATTTCTATGAAATTGGTCCTTAACAGTAGTTACATATCCAATAGGTTTGTTTAATAAAATATATACTTTATTTATACTTTCTTCTTTTATCTCTTTTCCATCAAAAGAAATCTTATCTTTTGTCGGATTTATTTTTGTTCCTAACTGTGTAATAGTAATACCATTTACTTGGACTTTACCTTCTAATATATACTTCTCACATTTTCTTCTAGACGCTATTCCGTTTTCTGCTAAATATTTTTGAATTCTAATTTCTTCCATTTTCTAGTAATAACTCTTTAGTCTCCTTTCTTTAAAGTTTATTTGTTCATTGACTGTCTTCTTAATTTTGTCAATATTTCTTCAAAATATTCTGGAAGTGGAGCATTTAATTCTATCATTTTTTTAGTTATTGGGTGTTTAAATATTAGTTTACTTGCATGTAACATTTGCCCCTTTACTCCAAATGGATTTTTTCCATTAGAATATATTTCGTCTCCAACTATAGGATATCCTATTTCTGATAAGTGCACTCGAATTTGATGTGTTCGACCTGTTTCTATAATTACTTCTAATAAGGTAAATCCATCATATCTCTCTTTCACTTTAAAATGTGTAATTGCTTCTTTGCCTTTTGATGTAACACACATTTTTGTCCTATCTTTCATACTTCTTCCTATGGGCATTTGAATAGTTGCTTCATTTTCTTTAATATTTCCTCTTACCAAAGCTATATATGTTTTTTTTACTTCTCTATTTTTTATTTGTTCACTCATTTTTATGTGTGATTCATCATTTTTTGCTATAATAATAAGTCCAGATGTATCTTTGTCGAGCCTGTGAACAATTCCGGGTCTTATTTCTCCACCAATTCCAGATAAACTATCTTTGCATACAGCCATAATAGCATTTACCAAAGTTCCCTCTGGATTTCCATTTCCTGGATGAACAACCATTCCTTTCGCTTTGTTTACAACAATAATATCTCTATCTTCATAGATAATATCGAGCGGAATCTCTTGAGCTCTTAGTTTTATTTCTTTTGGTTGTTCTACTTTTATTTCTATTTTGTCACCTTCGTTTACTTTGTATGAAGATTTTATCGTTTTTTCGTTTACTTTTAAAAGCCCATCTTCAATCCATCTTTGAATGGTTTGCCTTGAAACTTTTTTATTTTTGTCCGCAATAACTTTATCTATTCTTGTTCCCTCTTCATTTTTATTAATATAATATTCCAATTATTTTTTTCCTTCCTTTTGACTTCTTATATAATTTATGATAGTTATAGCTACAAATAAAATCCATCCAATTGTTATGTAAATATCTGCCAAGTTAAACACTGGGAATACAATCCAATTATTAATGTCTATGAAATCAACTACAAATCCTTTAAAAATGCGATCTATTAAATTTCCTGAACCACCCGCCAATATAAGTATTATTGGAATTTCAGTCCAAATGTTCATTCTTTCTATTTGTGTTACCAAAAATCTAATAACTAGTCCTAATATAATTAAATTAACAACTATAAAGCTTGCCATATTATTTGCACCAATTCCAAATGCTGCTCCTGTATTCTGTACATATGTAAAGTCTAAAAAATTTTCTATAATTACTATGCTTTCTTCTTTTGGTATATTGCATTTTATAATCTGGTCTATTACTACAAGTACTAAAGCTACAATGAATGCAATAATAATTTTCTTTTGTTTTATTTTCATAATACATCCTTTCCATTATTTGTCAGTCTTTCGTAAATACAAAAACTGTCATCTGAATAAAGTTGTAAATAATTTTCATCTCGACTTAAAAACATATTAAGCTTTGCATTTTTATAGATAATAATATGGGTAATTCCATATTCTTCAAATTTGTCTTCGTAATATGTTCCGATGTTAGAAATATTTAAAAAATCCGAAAATATATTTACTCCCTCATTAAATTCTGGTGTATATAAATCTGCTCTTGAATCAATAAATACTGGGATTCCTTTAAACAGTAAGTAACTTCCATAATTATATTCATTGAAAAGTCTCATATTTTCTAACTCTATATTTTCAAGTATATATTCTGAAGCTTCTACTGGATATGAGTTAGAATTTACAATTGAATCATCCATTTTGGGCTTAATAATTTGAAGACTTATAAATACTATTATTACACTTACTGCAATCTTTCCGAATGTAGTAGTTATGTCTTTTTCTATTTTAGTGCAAATTTGTTTATCATATTTATTTAGAAAAATTTCTATCATTCTTACTAATATAACATTTCCTATAAGAATGAACATTGATATTTGTCTCCTGCTCATAAAAGCTAAAAAGAGAAGCCCCCCTAAGAAAAATAAATCTTTTAGTTGTATTTTTGTATCAGTAAATATAAGTATTGCAAGGAAAATTATAATTACAGCCATAAACTCTAAATTGTCGTATAGTGTAAGAGGTAAATGTTCGTTTATATTTTGAGTTGTGTTACCTTGCATAGTTTTTATCAAATATGTATATGGCGTAGTACCTAGTGGAGTCAAAAATCCAACTAAAATACATACAATTAAGATTCCTATAAGCCATAGTGTAGCTGGATTTTTTTGTAAAATTATTTTATATGCATTCTTGTTACGTTTTTCCGTTTGTGCATTATATCTATTTATTTTTGCTTGTAAAATCTCGGTTTCCTCTTGTGAAATTTGTGTCTTTTCTATTTTTTTCTGTAATAATTTTTTCTCAATACCTAATATGTATTTAGGCAGGTTTGCTAAGTAATAAATTATATATTCACCAATATATGGTAAAAATAAAACAAAGAAAAATGGCCATACTGCTGAATGTAAGTTAGCAATTACAATAGATGCTAATATTAAATAAACAGCATATCTTTTTTTTCTAGATTGTAAAAATCTTTCTATAAAATAAATTTCCAAAATAAATAATATGAATGTTATTAATTGTGCTCTTGCTGCTATATAGTCTCTTAAAAAATACATCGCTCCTAATGTTACTACAAAAGAAATAAATTTATTTTTATTTAATTTGACATTAACCATATAAATACATACACCTAATATGCATGAAAAGAATACAGTTGAGAAATATATAAGATTAAATCCACCTATATCATATATTTTATACATAAGTACATCATATGCCCAGTGTGGAAAAGTATAGCTAAGCCCGTCATGCCAAGAAAATGGATCTATACCAGTAATTCCATTTTCCATTATATATTCACCAATTTTAATGGTGTAGTATGTATCATTTTGCAATGTAACTGGTGTTAGTGCAAAACAAAAAATAATAATTAAAATAACAGCAATTGTATGAAATTTGTTAGAAATAGTATCCATGTATTACAAACTCCTTCTTTTTCTTTGAATTATCTTATCACAATTTGTTCTTTGTTACAATATAAAAATCCACTAAATTTCAATTGATTAATAAGTTTTCACTATAAAAAAACTCCAATTTTTATTGGGTACAATTTTATAATATTGACCAATAAATCTTGGAATCTATTGTTTTATTTAATTTATTTCTTGCTTCTATAGTCAATACAGCTTTTGTAGGACTTTTGAACGCACTTTAAGCACTCTTTAATTCAAGCCTTAATTTATCAGCTATCATTGCGATAAATTCACTATTTGTTGGCTTCCCTTTGCTTGCAGAAACTGTATATCCAAAAATATTATCAACATTATCAATTTGTCCTCTCGACCAAGCTACTTCTATTGCATGTCGTATTGCACGTTCTACTCTTGATGGTGTTGTATGATAAGATTTCGCAATTTCTGGATATAATTGTTTAGTAATCTGATTGATTACCTCGATGTCATTTACTACCATCATAATAGCTTCTCTTAGATATTGATATCCTTTAATATGTGCTGGAATTCCTACTTCATGTATTACATTTGTAACTAACGCTTCTAAATTTTTTTCGTCTTTTTTAGCATCTGCCGATATTTCTATATATGGTGTTCTTGTTTCTCTGCTTAATAAATTATTTCTTATTGGTACGTTTTGATGGTTCTTAATTTCGCGAATTCTTTTTATTAAAAGTTCTATGTCAAATGGTTTTACTACATAATATTCTGCTCCTAATGTAATTGCCCTTTGTGTTATTTTATCTTGCCCAACAGCAGAAAGCATAATACACATCGGATATTTTTCCATTTTTGTGTTTGATAGCTTTTCTAAAACACCTAATCCGTCTAAATGTGGCATAATTACATCTAGTAGTACAATGTCTGGCGCTGTTGAGGTTATCATATCATAAGCTTCATTTCCGTCCTTTGCAATTCCAATTATTTCCATGTCTTCTTGTTGTTCCAAATAATTCGTCAATGTCATCGCGAATTCTGCATTATCGTCAGCAATCAAAACCGTAATTTTCTCTTTCACTCCAATTTCCTCCTATACTAAATTTGTAAAATTTTTACATTTCCGATTATATTATTAATTTTAAAAATTTGCAACAGTTTTATGGAAATTTTTTCCATTTTATTTTAAAACTATTTATTTATCTATATATTTTTCTTTAATAAACTCACATTTGTTTATTTTAAATCCATTTTTGCTGTCATTTTCTAAAAAGTTTTGTTGCAATAATCTAGAAATTTCTAAATCTATTTCCACCTTTTCATTATATAAAATATTTATTATTTTTATTTTATTTTGTTTTGCATAATATTTAAATCCATTTAATTCTGTATACTCTAATTCAATTTTTATTTCTTGACCTAATACCTTCTCTGTTTTTTTCGTTTTTTCTAAAACTTTTTTACTAGCTGTCATATACGCCCTTGCTAATCCTCCTGTACCTAGTAAAGTTCCCCCAAAATACCTCGTTACTATAACAAGAACATTCATCAAATTTTCTCCAGAAATTATATTTAATATTGGTATCCCTGCTGTTCCAGTAGGTTCTCCATCATCACTGGTCTTTTCTCCTTCTATTATTTTGTAGGCAAAGCAATGATGTTTTGCATCATGATACTTTTTTTTAATTTCTTTTATGTAATACCTAACTTGTTCTTCATTTTCCACATAGTAAGCATTGGCTATAAATCTTGATTTTTTCTCTTCAATTTCCGCTTCTGCATTTTCAGAAATTGTTCTAAATTCTTCTACTTTCATTTTTAATATCCTTTTTTTCACTTTTCCCAGCTGTATATCCAGTGCTGTAAGCAATCTGTAAATTAAAGCCTCCTGTATATCCGTCTACATCTAATAGCTCTCCAGCTACAAATAAACCTTTTACCAATTTTGATTCCATTGTTTTTGGATTAATCTCTTTTACGTTTACTCCACCAGCTGTTATAATTGCTTCTTCTATTGGTCTAAATCCGTAAATTGTAATCTCAAAGGATTTAATTAGCTTTACTAATGTTTTTCTTTCTTCTCTTGTTATTGAATTTACAGCTTTTTTTGTATCTATTTTACTTTCTTCTAATATTACTGGGATAATTTTTTGTGGTAACAATTCAAATAAACTATTTTTGAGTTGTTTATTTCTTGATTTTTTAAAATCCCTTTCTATTCTTTCATCTAATTTTTCTTCTGTTAAAGCTGGTTTTAAGTCTACCTTTAATTTTATTTTTCGCTCTTTTAATAATTGCTCTATATTTTTGTATCTTAATATGTGACATGAAGCACTTAGTATAATTGGACCAGATACACCAAAATGTGTCCACATCATTTCTCCAAAGTCTTCATAAATCTGTTTGTTTTTGCTTGCATCTATTACACTGATTTTTACATTTTTTAGACTTAGTCCTTGCATTTTTTGACATTTTTTTTGCTCATAAATAACAAGGGGTATTAAAGATGGTCTAGGTTCTATTATAGTATGGCCTAATTTTTCTAATAATTTGTATCCATCTCCTGTGCTACCTGTTACAGGATAACTTTTCCCTCCAGTTGCCAAAATTACTTTGTCTGACATTAGTTCTTCTTCTTTTCCGTTTTTTTCTATTATAACTCCTGTTACATATGGGAATTTTTCAGTGTTTACTAAAATATCTTTTACCTTAGAAGAAGTTCTTATTTCTACTTTTAGTTCTTTTAAATAGTCTAATAATACATTTAAAACATCTTGTGCTCTATCTGTTATAGGGAAAATTCTATTCCCGCGTTCTTGTTTTGTTTTTAATCCCTTTTTTTCTAACATTTTTACAATATCTTGGTTAGTGAAATTATGAAAGGAACTATATAAGAACATACCATTTCCCGGTATGCTCTTAACAAATTCGTCCATAGGTAGGCCACTTGTTATATTACATCTACCTTTGCCTGTAATTAACAATTTTCTCCCTAAATTATTCATTTTTTCTATTAATATTACTTTATCTCCACTTTTTGCTGCTGAAATACAAGCTAGTATTCCTGCTGGGCCTCCTCCTACAACAATTGTTTTCAATTTTTTACATTCCTTTCTATTTTTAGACAAGCTTTTAAATCTAGTATTATCAAAATATAATAAATAAATATAGAAATAAAAAATATTAGTTTTATAAAATAAATCCTACAATATATTTTGTATTGCTCTTAATACCCCAATTTTGCCATATTCGTATGTAAGTCCGCCTTGCATAAATGCTACATAAGGAGGTCTTATAGGTGCATCACAGGAAAGTTCTATAGATGAACCATTAGTAAATGCTCCTGCTGCCATAATAATTTTATCTATATATCCTGGCATGTCCCATGGTTCTGGAATAGAATTAGAATCTATTGGTGAACCCATTTGAATTCCTTGACAATATTTAATTAATTTTTTCTCATCTCCAAATTCTATTGTTTGAACTATGTCGCTCCTTATTTCATCAAATTGGGGATCTGTCTTATATCCTAATTTTTGTAAAATATGACTTGCAAATACTGCTGTTTTTAAACTGCTTGCTACTACACTTGGTGCAAAAAACAAACCTTTTAGAAAATCTCTATTAGCTCCCAAGCTAGGTCCTACTTCCTTTCCGAGTCCAGGTGCAGTTAATCTTTCAGCTACTAGTTCTACGAGTTCCTGCTTTCCCGCTATATATGCTCCATTAGAGGCAATTCCTCCTCCTAAATTTTTAATTAAAGAGCCTACTATGATATCTGCACCTAAGCTAGATGGTTCTTTTATATCTACAAATTCTCCATAGCAATTATCAACCATAATAATAACATTTTTATCTATTTTTCGAATTTCTTTAATGATATTTTCTATTTTTTCTAAACTTAAACTCTTTCTTAATGCATATCCTCTAGAACGTTGTATTTCTATCAATTTTATTTTTTTATTTTGAAGATGTTTTATAATTTCTTCTGTATCAAATTCATTTCCAATTAAGTCAATTTGGTCATAATTTATTCCATATGCTTTCAGAGAGCTTTTGTTTTCTTTTATTCCAATAATTTCGTCTAATGTATCATATGGTTTTCCATTTATACTAAGCATTGTGTCTCCTGGGCGTAGTAACCCAAATAAAGCTACTGTTAGAGCATGAGTTCCTGATATAAATTGATTTCTAACTAAACTATCTTCAGTATCTAGAACTTCTGAAAAAACTTTTTCTATCACATCTCTTCCAATGTCTCCATATCCATATCCAGTGCTTGTGCCAAAATGCATTTCTGATACTTGATATTTTTGAAATGCTTTTAATACTTTTAAACTATTAATTTCACATATTTTATTGATTTTTCTAAAAATTGGTTCTATATCATATTGTGTTTTTTCTGATAATTCTTTTAGTTCTTTACTAATTTCATACTCAGTATACATGTTTGTGTCCTCTACTTTTCATCTATTCTTCTGGTTTTTCTTCGTCTTCTTCTTTTTCATTATTATTTTTACAAGCTTTTACCCATAAAATTCTCTTATCTTCATATTCTTCTATTTTATATGTTACCTCTTTTGTTTCTATAACAGGTTTTTCTTCGTCTTCAGGAATCCTTCCCAAAAGTTCTGTTAAATAACCAGATAAAGTGTCATATTCCCCTTCTGGAATTTTTACTCCCAAAATTTTTCTCAAATCAAAGATTGATACTTTACCACTGATTAAATAGGTGTTGTCATCTATTTTTTCATATTCATTTTCTACTTCATCATATTCATCAAAAATATTTCCAACAAGCTCTTCTAATATATCTTCCATACTAACAATACCTGCTGTACCTCCATATTCGTCTAAAACAATTGCAAGCTGGTTCTTGTTTTTTTGTAATTCACGGAATAGTTCATTAATCATTTTGTTTTCTGATACAAAGTAAGCATCTCTCATAACATCTTTTATTTTTACTTTTTTATTTGATTTTATATACTTAAATAAGTCTTTTATATATAAAACTCCTACAATTTCGTCAATAGTATCTCTGTAAACAGGAATTCTACTGTATTTGTATTCGTCTAGTTCTCCTAAAATTTCGTCAATTTCTGAGTTTAATTCTATGGCATACATGTCAGTTCGATGAGTCATAATTTCAGAAACTGTTTTGTCATCAAATTCAAAAACATTATTTATAAATTCTCTTTCAGTTTCGTCAATTGTCCCTTTCTCTTCTCCCACATCTATCATCATGCGAATTTCTTCTTCTGTTACAGTCTCTTCCTCAGTTTCTTTTACTCCAAATATTTTAGATACAATATTTGTTGAAACTGTTAAGAATTTTACAAATGGTGCTGATATAATAGATAATATTCGAATGATACTAATAGAAAAATAAGCGATTTTTTCATAATTTTTCATTGCTACTCTTTTAGGCACTAACTCTCCAAAAACCAGAGTGAAATATGATAAAACTAGAGTAATAATGATAATAGAGATGCTTTTCCATGTACCTATATTAATCATTGGCAACCATGAATTTAATACAGGAGCTAGCTTGTCAGCAAATGCGTCTGATGCAAATGCACTAGATAAAAATCCTGCTAGGGTAATTCCAATTTGTATGGTTGCTAAAAATTTACTTGGGTTTTTTAACATTTTACTTATTTGTTTTGCTTTCTTTACTCCTTCTTTTGCTTGTTTTTCTATTTTTGCATCATTTAAAGAAATAAAAGCGATTTCCGTGGCTGCAAAAAAAGCATTTAATAATATCAATATTAACAAAACTATCATTTGTGATAACATTATAATTTCATTCTTCCTTTCAAAGTGTATTCCTATACAGCAAATATTATATATGTATTCACTTTGCCTGTCAAGTATATTTGTTTAATGGGTTTTACATGCCTGATTTTGGAAGTTTCTTAGGTTCTTCTGGTTTTTGTGGCTCTTGCGGTTCTTCTATTTTTTTGATATTTTCAACTTCAATTATGGTCTCTTTTTGCCATTCTACTTGAAATTCTATTTTTTCATCTATCTTTTCATACCCTTCTGGAACAGCTATTTCCTCTAAAAAATATTTCCCTGGTAATAAATTTTCTAAAATTATTTCTCCATTATTGTTTGTTATTAAATTTTCTCTTATTTTTTCTTGTTTTTCATTATATAAGCAAAATTGTACTCCACTGATAATATTTTGACTATTTTTCTCCCTTTTTATTATTTTTAGCGTAGTATGATTTTTCTCATATTCTACTTCTAATTTTTTTGTTTCAAGTTCAATAGAATTAGCCGTAAGAGCATAGTTTTGGTAACCTGGTATGGAAGAGCTTGCATATAAAACAGGCTTTGTCTCTATATTAGCTTGTACCTCTAATTCTATAAAATTATTTTCTTGCAGTTCTTCTACTGGTAGCAGAACTTTAAATTTTTCATTTTTATTAAAAATCTGTTTTTCTTCATTTTCTAAATTTGTTATTTTGGCTTTAATTTGTGTCTCTCCTTTTAAATTTAATGTATAAGAAGTAATATTTCCATTTGATTTTACTTGATACGTTTTTGAAATATATTTTGAGTCAATATCATCTATTTTCCATTCATGTTGTTCTTCTTGGATTTCTATTTTAGGTTCTAAATAGCTATCTGTTTCTATTTTTGCGTTTTCTACAATTTGTATCATTGCATTTAGCACTCTAGTTCCTTCTTCTCCAATAGCGCTATATTTATCATAGTTTGTTAAATTCATTCCAGGTCCATATTTTACATAATATACTGCTTGTTTTGTTGCAACAAATGCTTCAAAATCATTAGCACATCCCAATTCTTCTGGAGTTTTATATGGATATCCATTAACAATTGCCTTCCATATTTGAGTATCTTCTAAATATCCTTCTATATTTCCGGCATATGAGAAATCATCTGTAACACCGTATAATTCTTTATTTAAGCAATATGCCGGATATTCTTTTCCTGTATCATCTTTATATACAGCAAAAACTGTATGAATTGGTCTTCCTTCAAATTTAATATATCCTGTATACTCTCCTTTAGAATAAATTTGCTTACTCTGAATTTCAAAATTTGCTTTTGCTATATGTGGTTTTACAAATGCAAATACGCTCGTAATTACTGAGATTAATGTAATAATACTTATTAATTTATTTAATTTTTTCATCTTCCTTTTTACCTCCAAATTGTTTAATTTTACTTAAATTTCTATTCCTTGAATGCATCTTCTGTATTCAGGTTCATTTTCTACACAAGTAATCAAAGTAATTTTATTTTCGTTTGAAGGTTCTAAGTAAGACCAATCTGTATCTTGAATAATTATACTTTGCATAACTTTATATTCTTTTGTTCCTAATGATGTATGATAAAGTATAATATCTCCTAATTGTAATTCTTTCAGATGTTCAAAAAAGTTCATTTGATATCCTCTATTGTGTGCAATAAGTCCCACATTGCCTTCCCAAATAGAAGTATGCTCAAAATGTCCAACAGCTTTTGCCATAACTGCTTGTGTAGTTCCTTCATTAATATTAGCCAATAATTGAATTTTGGGAATTTCAATTTTCCATATATTTTCTTCTACTGTTTCTTGTAATTCTTCTTTTGGTTTTTCTGATAATGCGGGTATCTCTCTGCTTTTTTCTTTTGTGTGATTCTCTGCCATAATTACTTTTTCTTTTAGCAAATTAGTCGTACATATTGCTTGAGGTGTTTTTTCAATTTGTATCATAATTACATGAAGTAACAGAAAAAGCATGGTAGTAATTAGTAAGGCAATACTGTTTACATTTTTTTTAGTATAACTAATTATCACACTGAAAAGCCTCCTATTCAATTTTAATAATTGGGATTTTTAGCAACAGAACTGTTGCTTTGTGAAAAAATTTTTTAGATAAAATTTTTTAATTGCAATTAAAAAAATTATTATGATATTATATTATCTTATTTCTTTAAAATTGTAAAGCATTTTTCATCTACAAAATTCGACATTAGTATAAAATAATGCAAAAAACTTAACCTCCTTGTGTATAATTAAATTTTTAAGAAGGTTAAGTTTATATATAAAATATTTTTTCTATATATTATATTTTATTTTCCCACCCAGTGTATTGCTTTATCTCCATATATGCACCCCCAAGGTTGTTCTTTAATACTTCCTTCAACATTATGGATAATGATTTCTTTTAAATTTATGCAATTTGAAAAGCAACTAGAGTAAATTTCTTTCACACTATTAGGAATTTCTATTTTTAATAAAGAATCACAATAATTAAATGATCCTTCTATCTTTTCTACTGTATTTGGAATAATAATACTATCCATTTTTGTTTGACCGTGAAATGCATACTGTTTAATTTGCGTTACCTTTGTTTCTACTTCTTGACCATTTATTATCTCTTTTGTGTTTGCTGGAATTTCATATGTTTTTATTGTTCCTAAAACTTTTATTGGTGAAATAAATATGTCTCCATTTTTATTATACAATGCATTTACCTTTTCTCCATTGCATATAGCTCCTTCTCTTATGCTATAATATTGATTATTTGCATCTAGTTTAATTTCCTCTATCCCACTTCCATATATAGATGTTGAATCTAGTTGGTTAACATTTTCTCCTAGAGTTATGCTTTTCAAGCTTTTGCAACCATTTAAAGCTAAAAAGCTTATTTGTTCTAAGGAATTTGGAAAGTTTATTTGTTTTATTAAACTTTTATCGTTAAAACAGTATTGAGCTATTATTTTAGTTCCTTCTTTTATGTTTACAGTGGCATCACTTCCATAATATCTTATCATTGTAATATCAGTATCTGCTGTTTCCTTAGAATATATGGCATCATTATAAATTTCATAGTTTGGCTTATCTCCTAATAATATAACTTTTGTTACACTATTAGGAAAAAATCTTGCTTCTATAGATGTTACACTTTCTGGGATTTCTATAGTTGTTATTATATTGTTGTATCGGTTGATCTGAAGCTCTCTTAAGGTAGCTACTGTATCAGGAATTGTAAAAGTATTATTATTAATAGCTTCTTCTAATATAATAATCATTTCTTTTCCATCGTTTCCTAGTAAAATTCCATTTTTAAATTCTAGGCTCTTATTTTCTGGATCAATTTTTATATTATTTAATTTATTACAATTTGAAAATGCTGTGCCAGCTATTGAATTTACAGAACTCGAAATTTCTATAGTCTCTAGATTAGTGCATCCACCAAAGGCAAAATCCTTAACATTTATTATACCCTCTGGCAATTGCACATTTGTTAGATTACGACATCCAGCAAATGTATAATTATATATTGTATCTAGTCCTGTAGATAAATTAATGTTTCTTAAATTCATACAATAGTAAAATGCTTGACTTCTCATTTCTTTTACAGTGTTTGGCATTTGTACAGTTGTTAGGTTAGGGCACTCCATAAAAGCATAGGCTCCTATATGTTCTACTCCATGTCCATCTTTTTCTTGCATTATAACTGTTTCTACTGTTGGATTGTTTCTAAATGCGCCTGTCTCTATTATTGTTACTGTAGATGGAATAATTATTGTTTTTAATCCTTCTACATTTGCAAATGCTCCTTCTCCTATTTTTGTTACTCTTTCTGGTATTGTTAGTGTTCCACTACTGTCCATAAGTAATAAGTTCCCATTTGATGATAATAGTTCTCCTTCTTCTGT
>CALXJM010000014.1 GCA_944388625.1 uncultured Clostridia bacterium | reverse complement strand
GCAAAACAGCCTTTTGAAATAAAAGCTTCTAATATTATAATTGAGAATTTAGCTTCTTCTGATTATCCTCTTCAAAAGAAGAAACATTCTTTTGAATATTTGAGAACAATAGCACATTTACGCCCTAGAACAAATACTTTTAACGCAGTTTTCCGTGTACGTTCTGTTCTTTCTTTTGCAATTCATAAATTTTTTAATGAAAGAAATTTTGTTTATGTGCACACACCAATTATTACTTCTAGCGATGCAGAAGGTGCTGGTGAAATGTTTTCCGTTACTAATTTAGATTTAGAAAATTTGCCAAGAACAGATGATAAAAAAGTTGATTTTTCTAAAGATTTATTTGGTAAACATTCTCATTTAACAGTTAGTGGTCAATTAAATGTTGAAACATTTGCACATGCTTTTCGCAATGTTTACACTTTTGGTCCAACTTTTCGTGCAGAAAATTCTAATACGGTAAAACATGCTTGTGAATTTTGGATGATAGAACCAGAGATTTGTTTTGCGGATTTGGACGATGATATGGTTTTGGCCGAAGATATGATTAAATACATTATTTCTTATGTGTTGGAAAATGCTCCTGAGGAAATGGAATTTTTCAATAAGTTTATTGACAATACTTTGCTTGACCGTTTAAATAATGTGGTTCACTCTGATTTTGGTCGCATTACTTATACAGATGCAATTAAAGAATTAGAAAAAAATAATAATAATTTTCAATTTCCTGTTCATTGGGGTTCTGATTTGCAAACAGAGCATGAAAGATATTTAAGTGAGGTTGTATTTAAAAAACCTGTTTTTGTTACTGATTATCCAAAAGAAATCAAGGCTTTTTATATGAAATTAAATGATGATGGAAAAACTGTAGCTGCTACTGATTTACTTGCTCCTGGTATTGGTGAGATTGTTGGTGGCAGTCAAAGGGAAGAGAATTTTGATGTATTAGAACAAAGAATTAAAGATTTAAATATGAACCCTCAAGATTATTGGTGGTATATGGATTTAAGAAAATATGGTAGTGTTAAACATGCCGGTTTTGGTCTTGGTTTTGAAAGAATGATGATGTATTTAACTGGTATGCAAAATATTCGTGATGTGCTTCCATTTCCACGAACACCAAATAATTGTGAATTTTAAAATAGATTTGTATTATAACAAAAACGTGGTCTTAATAAATAGACCACGTTTTATGTTTTTAATAAATTTAAATATATTTTCTTTCATTTTTTATTTTTAAGAATTTTTCTATTAATTCTTCCTTGCTTAATATTTCTTTTTCTCCAGTTTTTACATTTTCTACTTCGAATTTTCCAGGTTCTGTTTTATCTCCTATAACTAGCATATATGGTGTTCCTAGCATTTTACAGTCTTTTATTTTTGCTCCAAGCATGCCTTGTTCTCTATTATCTAATATTACATCTATTCCTTTTTCTTCTAGCTTATTATAAATTTCTTTTGCTAAATTAAATTTTTCTTCATTTTCTATTTTTGGTATGATTTGTAATAAGTATGGAGCTATACATGTTGGTAATGATATTCCACAAGGGTTTCCTTCGTTATCTTTTAATACAGAATTTTCATAAATAGTTGCTACAGTTCTGGATATTCCAATTCCATAACATCCCATTTGAAGAACTTCTTCTTTTCCTTCTTTTGTAATATATGTTGCTTTCATGCTTTCTGAGTATTTTGTTCCTAATTGGAATATATGCCCAAGCTCAATAGTTTTTCTTGCTTCTACATTATTTTTGTTTTGAATTCCATATTCTTTTTTTAGGTATTCGTCTGCATCTTCTCTTTCTAATATCTCTGTATTAAATGCAATTCCTGTTTCTTTGTCAACTAAAATAGTGTCTTCTCCAATTGGTGATATCATCATAAATTCTTCAGATTTATGTCCTCCAATGGCTCCACTATCGGCTGCTACTGGTATTACATCTAAGTTCATTTCTCGGAAAATTTCTAAATAAGCTTGTTTTACATTTTCATATGATTTTTGCAGTCCTTCTATGTCTTTATCAAAACTATATGCATCCATCATTGGAAAAGATTTTCCTCTTAATAAATACCCTCTTGTTCGTATTTCATTTCTATATTTTTCTCCTATTTGATAAATAGTAAATGGTAAATTTTTATAGCTTCCTACTCTTCCTCTTACAAAGTCAGTTACTGCTTCTTCTGCTGTTGGTGCCATGCACATATTTCCTTTATCACTTTTTACTACAAGCATTGTTCCATCTTCTATATATTTATCCCATCTGCCAGATTCTTTCCATAAGTTTTCTGGCTGAAGTGTTGGAAGAAGAATTTCTACACAGCCATATTTATTTAATATTTTTCGTATTATATTTTCCACGTTTTGTCTTACAAGTAATGGAATGTTATTATATGCATAAATTCCTGTTCCATATTGTACAAGCTGTCCAGTTTGTAGTAATATGTCTTGAGCAGGATAAGTTTTATCTAAATTATTAACACGTATTGTTCCTAAATTTGTATTTGATAGTTTCATTTTTGCCTCCTTTAAATTTTTGCTCGTTTTATGCTTAATTTATTATTCATTTTCCCCATTTTGGGGATTAGGAGCTTCTTGCATTTCTATATCATCTATTACTATTTGCTCGTTTTCATCTAACTTGTACCTAGGCAATTCTGGTAAGTCTTCTAAACTTTCAATTCCAAATAGCTTAAAAAATTCCCCTGTTACTTTATATGTTGTAGGTCTTCCTGGTGCTTCTATTCTTCCAGCTTCTTCTATTAAATTATATTCTAATAATTTATATATTGATGCATCTGAGCTAACTCCACGTATTTGCTCTATTTCCGCTCTAGTTATTTTAGGATTATATGCAATAATGGATAGAGTTTCTAAAGCTGCATTTGACAAACTTGGTTTTGATCTATTATCAAATAATGGATAAATATAATCATAATATTCTTTTTTTGTTCCAAACATATATGCATTTTCTGTTTTTATTATTTCTATTCCTCTTTGAGTTGTATTGTATTGCTCTTTCATTTCATTTATTATTTTTTCTGCATCTTGCTCAGAAATGTCTAAAATTTCTGCTATTTCCCTTAGTTCTATTGCTTTCCCTGCTGCAAATAACATTGCTTCTATAATTGCTTTTTGTTTTTCTATTTCCATTCTATTTTCCTTTTTAATTTATTTTCTATTTCTATATTATTACATTTTTTTTTCTTTGTGTCAAGAAGTATTGTCTTATATGGAACTTTGTGGTATGATATAGTTAGTTTTTATCATGAGGTGATGTTATGTCTAATAGTTCAAAAAAAGATATTGAAGTAGTAACTGGAGATGGAAGTAATCTTGCTATTTCAAATGTTGAAGAACATATTACTGAGCTAAAGCCTAAAGCGAAAGAAGAAAATAAGAAAAAAATTGTAATTCCTGAAAGCAAAAAATCTAAATCTAAAAAGAATTAAGTAACTGTTTCTCTCATGTTTGATGTGGGAGAAACAGTTACTTAATTTTGCAAATTTTATTCAGCTATATTTTATCATCTATGATAGAAATATTTCTTCTGTATTAGCTTCTGGAAATTTTTTCTTAAATGTTCGAATTTTTCGAATACTTGGATTTCTACTTCCATGTTCTATTTTTTTATAAAAAGATAGTGTTATCCCCCAGGTATTAGCCATCTCTGCTTGGGTTTTATGAATAGATTTTCTGAATTTTTGTAATTTATCTCTAGCCATTTTCTTCCTCCTTCTTGTTCACATACAGTATATTATACTTTTAGTGAACAGTCAAGTATCTTTGAAAAACTTGTCTGATTGTTTTAAATATCACTTTGCTGTAAGTAAATTTATTACATTTTGTTGCATAGTACACTTTTAGTGTGCTATAATAAATATTGAACATGATACTATAGATAGGAGATTTTATTATGAATAGGATAAAATTATTGAGAAAAGAATTTAAAATTACTCAGCAAGAATTAGCCAATAGACTAGGTGGGGCTAAGAGTACAGTTGCTATGTATGAAAAAGAAGATAGAAATCCTAGCTTAGATGTTTTAATAAAATTATCCGAAATTTTTAATTGTAGTATTGACTATATTCTTGGAAAATCTGATATACGCAATTTAAGTGAAGCAAGAGAAAATAATTCTTTTTATTTAGCAAATCTTGGTTTTAATATGGAAGATTATACTCCACCTACAGATGCTCAAAAGAAACAAATTAAAGAGTCCTTGGAAAAAATTTTGGAAAAAAATAAGAAGAAAAACTAACCTTGTTGTATGGTAAAAATCGTTAGAAATATTGAAATATTAAAGAAAGAATCGATTTTTTCTATACAATAAAAAATCCAGTCGAAATGACTGGATGATGGTAGCGAGAGGGGGATTCGAACCCTCGACACCTTGGGTATGAACCAAGTGCTCTAGCCAACTGAGCTATCTCGCCATATCTTTAACGTGTTTTATTATACTTAATTTTTTCTATTTTGTCAACTAAAATAAAAAAATTTTCTTAAAATGTATAGTAAATAAATTGCGAGTAGGACGTCTATTACCGTCCTACTCGTTTTATATACTTTTTACATTTCAATTTCTGCTTCATCTTTATTTTTTGTTTTGTTTCTATTTCTTTTTGCGGTTTCTCTTGCAATACTAGTACGTGATACATTACTGCTTACTACCTTTTCTTCTTTATCTACTACATTTATTTGTTTTGTTTCTTTTACTTTTGTTTTGTTTTCTCTAGCTTTTGCTTGTAATATCTTAGTGCGAGATGGTACTTCTTTTCTTACTTCTTCTTCTACTGCTTGTATTGCTTTTAATTCTGCTTCTTGTTCTTCTGTTAAGTTATCAGCATTGTTTATGTCTTCTTTTCCACTTAGCAAACTACCTAAATCTCTCCAAAATCCCATAATTTCACCTCTTTTTTTAGTTTAAACAATATCATATATATGTTAACATAATTTTACCGATTTGTCAAATCTTAGTTCATATAATCTCTTAAGCGCTTACTCCTACTTGGATGTCTTAATTTTCTTAAAGCTTTAGCTTCAATTTGTCTGATTCTTTCTCGTGTTACTTGGAATTCTTTTCCAACTTCTTCAAGTGTTCTTGCTTTTCCATCTTCTAAACCAAATCTTAATTTCAATACTTTTGCTTCTCTAGGGGTAAGTGTATCCATTACTTCATTTAGCTGTTCTCTAAGTAATGTATATGCTGCTGAATCTTGTGGTGCAGGACTATCGTCGTCTGGAATAAAATCTCCTAAATGGCTATCTTCTTCTTCACCAATTGGTGTTTCTAATGATACTGGGTCTTGCGCAATTTTTTGTATTTCGATTACTTTTTCAATTGGCATTTCCATTTCTGCTGCTAATTCTTCTGTTGATGGTTCTCTACCCAGTTGTTGTAATAAATGCCTAGATGTACGAATTAGTTTATTGATTGTTTCTACCATATGAACTGGTATTCTGATTGTTCTTGCTTGGTCTGCAATAGCTCTTGTAATGGCTTGTCTTATCCACCATGTTGCATACGTACTAAATTTGTATCCTTTTGTATAATCAAACTTTTCCACTGCTTTGATTAATCCCATATTTCCTTCTTGAATTAAATCTAAGAATAGAAGTCCTCTTCCTACATATTTTTTAGCAATACTTACTACTAGTCTTAAGTTAGATTCAGATAGCTTTCTTTTAGCTTCTTCATCATTTGCAAGTACGCCTTTAGCAAGTTCTAATTCTTCCTCATAGGTTAATAATGGAATTTTTCCAATTTCTCTTAAATACATTCGAACCGGGTCATCTACGCTAACACCATCGAAGTTCATTAAGTTTAAGTCTTCTATTTTTACATCTTCTACTTCTTCTAAGTCTTCTAAGTCCGGCTCTTCAATATCATCTTTTAATACATCTACTCCAAATTCTTCAAAAGCGTCAAAAACTTTATCAATTTGATCAGGATTAATATCTCCTAATTGGCTAGCAAGTTCCCCATAAGTAATTTTGCCATTTTCTTTTGCTTTTTTTAAGATATCCATCACTTTATCTTTTTCGCTTTTTTCTTCTGGTTTTTGTTCTTCTACTAATTTTTTTTCTTGTTTTTCTGCCTCTTCTGGTTCAATCATTTTTTCATTTTTTCCTTTTTTGGTAGATACTTTTTCTTCTATTTCTTTTTTTGGTTTATTTGTTTTTTCTTCCATATTTACCCCCTATTCTTCTTAGCTAATTCTATAATAATGTTACTTAACCTGTTTTCTAATTCTTCTTGCTTTTGTTTATCTAGTTCCTTGTTTCCCAGTTTTTTTATAATTTCATTTTTTTCTTGTGTTAATTTTTCTCTTCTATATAAGTCAATTATTTCATTAATAGTCTTGTTTACATCTATGATTTCCATATCCATAGCCATTATTCCACTTAGATGATTAATTATTTTTTCATCTTCGAATAAATCTAGAATGCTTCTTGTATTACTATTTCCTTTTTTATATTCATCATACAATTTTTCTGCAATTTTTCTATTTAAATCATATTTAAATTCTTCTACTGGGATATTTTCCATTATTTCTTGTATTGCTTTACCATTAATAATCAGTAATATAATGGCATTTTCTCTTTGTATTATTTCTTTTGAAATTTCCTCTGTTTCTTCTATTTTATTAGCAGTTTTTACTCGAATTGGTTTGTCTAATATTTTTATACTTTGTTTTTGAGTATAGCTTTGTTTGTTAATTTCTGCATAAATAGCTTCTTTAGATATTTTATATTCATTTGCAATTTTATCTATATATACTTCTTTTTCCATTTGATTATCTACTTTAGATAATATTTTAGCAATTTCATTCAAAAATTTAATTTTGTCATTGACATTTTCTAAATTCAAGTCTTTTTTTAGTGTTTTTATTTTAAATTCTACTAGTGAGATTGCTTCTTCTACAGCTTTATTAAATCTTCCACTTCCATATTTAATTACAAATTCATCTGGATCTTTTGCACCTTCTAGTTGCAATACTCTTATATCGCATCCTAAATTATTTAATATTTCTAATCCTCTAAGAGTAGCTGTTTGTCCTGCACCATCTGAGTCATAACCAATAATTACTTTTTCACAGTATTTTCTGAGTAATCTTCCTTGTGCTTCTGTAAGCGCTGTTCCTAGAGATGCTACTACATTTGGAATGTCTCTTTGATGAAGCGATATGGCATCCATATATCCTTCTACTATAATTAATTCTTTTGGATTATTTTGTTTCGCAACATTTAGTCCATATAAATGTCTACCTTTACTATATACAATATTTTCTGGTGAATTAATATACTTTGGTTTAGAATCATCTAATACTCTGCCTCCAAAGGCAATTACTTTTCCTCTAACATCACAAATAGGGAACATAAGTCTTCCTCTATACCTATCTACTAGTTTTCCGTTCTCTAGCTTACTTGCTAAACTAGATTCCAAAATTTCTGTGTCAGAAAAACCTTTTTGTTTTAAAAATGCAGATAATTCATTATAAATTCCTGCATAACCAATTTTAAAGTTTTTTAAAGTTGTATTTGTTAATTTTCGCTTTTTTACATATTCTTGTGCGCTTTTTGCTACTGGTTTATATAAATTTTCATGATAAAATTGCGCTGTTATTTCATTAATTTGATATACTTTATTTTTTAGTTCTTGTCTCTTCGAATCTTCACCAGTTTCAATTGTTGGAAGCACAATTCCTGCTCTTTCTGCCAAAATGTGCAAAGTTTCTACAAAATTTAAATTTTCTATTTTGCTAATAAAATGAATAACATTTCCTCCTACGCCACATCCAAAGCAGTGAAAAATTTGCTTGTCTGGCGAAACAGAAAAGGATGGAGATTTTTCTTTATGAAATGGACATAGTCCAAAAAAATTTCTTCCACTTCGTTTTAAAGTTACATATTGTGATATAACATCTACTATATCATTACTGTTTCTGATTTCATCAATTAATTCATCACTGTAATGAACCATTTTTCATCCTTTCCTATTATAAAATTCATTTATCTATATAATTCGACACTTATGTTGCAAATCCTTCTTTATGTCAATTTCTAGTGCAATAAAAAGCGCCACATTTAATTTCAAGCTTCGATGGCTTTACACTTATTTGTGACACTTTATATTTATGTATAGAATTTTTTATGTTCACTATCCTTCTTTATTATCTGCATTAAAAGGAATAAATTTTTTTACTATATTTTCAGAATCTACTGCTGGTTTAAATTCTTCATAAGAAGTATTTATTTTCTCGTTTATGACATTTTCTATTTCTTCTGTTGTAGATTGTTCTGTTAACACTAATTCGCTTACTAATATTTGTTTTGCATTTGTAAGCATTTTCTTTTCTGCTGTTGATAATCCTTTTTCTTTTTGTTTAAAGCTTAAGTTTCGAACAATGTCAGCTACTTCATATATATCTCCGCTTTTCATTTTTTCCATGTTGTCTCTATATCTTTTGTTCCAATTCATAGACATTTCTGTACTGTCATTTTCTAATACATTAAATACCTTTGCAGCACTTTCTTTTGAAATAATATTTCTCACTCCAATGTCTTCTGCTTTCGAAGTTGGTACCATTACTTTTACTTCCCCTGGCATTTTAATTATATAATAAGATTGTTTTTCTCCTAATATGTCCTTCTCCTCTATAGATTCTATTGTTCCTGCACCATGCATAGGGTATACGATCTTATCTCCTACATTAAACATTCAACAACCACTCCTTCTTTTAGTATTTAATTTTTTCAACATACTTATTATAACATAAAAATTGCTAAAAGTCAAAACTTTTAGCAATTTTATGTTAATTTTTTCGTTTTATTTTTATTCATTTTTTATTTGTATAAGTAGTTTTGTGGGTTTTTTGGTACTCCATTAACTCTAATTTCTAAGTGCAAATGTGGTCCTGTTGAATTTCCTGTAGATCCAACTAATCCTATAAGATCTCCAGTTTGTACTTCTTCACCTACAGTAACATAGACTCTACTGCAATGTCCATAGTATGTTTCTACTCCACTTCCATGATCAATTTTAATTAACAGTCCATATCCTCCAAAATAACTTGCATTTGTTACAGTTCCACTACTGCATGCATATATTGGGGTTCCTGTACTTGCCGAAATATCGAGTCCCGTATGTGCTCTTCCCCACCTAGAACCAAATCTTGATGATATTGTTCCATTTGTTGGTGTTGATAACAAAATTCCGTTAACAGAATTTTCTTTCATTTTTATAATTGTATCAATTGTATTTTCCATATTTTGTTTTGCTATAGCAACTTCTACTGCTTCTATATCATTACTATTTTCTGTATAAACTTCTTGGATTCCAATATTGAGTTCTAAATCTAATCCATGTTCTGCTTTAATTTCGTCTACTACTTCTTGTGCTTCTTCTATACTATTTACATATGCTTTATTTTCTCCATCTAATGTGATTGCAAAAGTTCTATATACAGTAGTTGCACTATCTCTAACTGCTGTTAGAAGATTTTCTTCATTAGTTTCTGTTATATTTTTAGCAAATGTAAATTCGTACTCTGGCATTGTATCTATTGTTATAAATGCGATATTTCCTTCTCTGTAGTTTTTATATTCTTCAATTGCCTCTTCTACTTGTTTTTTGTTTTCTATATAACCATAATCTTGGCCATTAAATTTTACTTTATATACAGGTTTATAATTTACAAATATAATACTTGCTATAATAGCGAATGCAAACCCAGCGATTAATGTAACTTTTAAGCTTTTTCTTGTGTAATACTTAATCTTTTTGCTTAAAATAAATATACACTCTCCTTTTCTTTGAGCCTGTTTTAAGTTTTGTTTGCATGTAGAACTTGCGCAAACTGTTTATTATTATATAATATATTTTAAACATTTTCAAATAATGTATTCTTATATTTGTAAAAGTTTTTCCTTTTTTGTTGTTTTTTCTCTTTTATTTTCCAATATTTACTTCTGTTTCCTCGTTTTTCCTCTGTTTTACTTGTATTTATAGATTGTAATCAGCTTCGTTTTTGTTCATGTCTGTAATGAAACGTATATTGGTTTTAGCGGCCTCCGCCACCGCCTCCACCTCCACCAAAGCCTCCTCCTCCTGAAAATCCTCCTCCGAAGCCTCCTCCAGAAGAAGAATTTCCATATGAGTAGCCATTAGCAGTTGCCCTAGCACTTACACCAGAATTATATGCCCTATTTACAGATGTATTTAGTGAATTTATAAACGAAACACTGAAACTACTTGTTCTCATTAGATATAAATACGTTGTTGTATTCATATAGGTTTCGTCTGTAAATTCTGGATATTTTACTTTTAATTGTTTTAATACTTTATCCGCAATTCCAAAAGTAGTTGCATACACTAAATATTTTTCCCACAATACTAGTTCTGGCACTTCCTTTTCATCCAACATTGAAAAGTCTTCCATGTATCTTTTCAATGCTTTCCATTGTTCTTTTTCATCAACTCCTTTTTGTGTTAAGCCATCATATCTGCTTGCTAAAGTATAATAACATAAAGTCAAAATGAACATTGGCAAAGTTATAAATGCAAGTACTGACCAGTGAAATGTTTCTAGCACTGCCATTGCCCCTATACTAACTGCTATTCCTACAATATAGGCAGTTGCTATTCCCATCCATTTTCCACCGTTTTTTTTGTTTTCTTTATTATAGTTTTGTAGAAGCTCTTCTTCTTTTTGTACTTGTGTTTGTATTTTATCTAATTGTCTAAAAAAGCTTTGATAATGTTTTTTCGCATATTTTTCAAAATCTTTCATTGTAAAGGTTCTATTTGTTTTATCTGCTATTTTTTGTAATAAATTGTAAATAGTTTGTTCGCTTTCTTTTAATTCTTCTATATTCTTTCCTTCTACTAGTTTTACAATTATTTCTTCTTTACCTCTTTTTCCTTCTTTTATTTCAAATTCAATATACTTTTTTAAACATAAATCTAACATAGTACTAGATAATATTTTTGCCATTTGAGAGTTCATTCCACCGCTATTAAAATAGTATAAGTATGCAGCTTCAGCTGGTGTGGCATCCTCTCTAGGTATATCTCTATAATAATCGAGTTTTATACTTGGTTTAATTTTCTTATTTTCTTTTAACCTTTCTATGACTTTTTTTATTTGGAAAATAAGAATAATTCCAATGATAATTGATATTATAATCATAATTGTTTGAATAGTTTCTTTTCTCTTTCTTTCTGCTTCCAATTTTTCTCTATAGTATTCTCTTGTTGCGTTTGCTTCATCTGCCCATTTTTGTTCTTCTGATAAAATAGTATCAAATCTATTTATATTTTCTTTATTTATGCTCATTGGGAAAAGATTTGTTGGTATAGCAAGTCTTACTTCTACCATTGTTTTTGCGTCTAAGTATTCTACTTCGAATGAAACTTGTTTTGCACTATCTATGTTTATATTTCCATTTAATGGTCCATGTGCCCAAGCTCTTATATCTTCTTTTGTGGCTCCATCTGGCAAGCTAATTGTTCCAGTAACTAAATCCACATCTGATGAAAAATCTTTTCCTATAAACTGCCAATAAAGTTCTGCGCAGTCATTATAGTTTTTAATAGCATCTTTTACTGTATAGCTGATTTGATATGTTCTGTTTCCGCTGTTTTTATTTATTCCCCATGCAATTTCAAATTCCTTTGAATTTGTTTTTAGTGCATAAAAGCAATCTGTAGTAACATGATACATTTCATTATTAATTTGTGTAAAATTACTTGATTTTCCGTTTGTTATTTCTGCTACATTTACATTTTGTATAGATTTATACTTGGAAGAATCTATTTCAAATGTTTTAAATAATGTATTAGTTGTGCCATGAATTTTTACATTCCAAGTTTCTGTCACATGCATACTTCCATCTTGATTAAGTATTACATTAAAGTCTATTTGTTTTAGAGTAAAGTCAGAAGCTGCACTAACTATGCTTGGCAAGCATAAAAAAGTTAGAAATAAAATTATTGCTAGTAACATTATTCTAGTTTTGTTTTTCATATACTTTTCCCCTTTCAGATTTGGCATGTACGAGCTATTGCTTTACATTGCCTAAAAAATATGTTTTGGTATTTATATGTATATTGTATATGAATTTTTTATTTTATTCAATGGTTTTGCCAAAAAGCTTTAGCTAATAATTTTATATTTCTGTTACTTGTTTATATACCGTTTTCCCATATTTTATTTCATTTAATTTTTTTTGTGCTTCTACAATTAAAATTGGTGCTATTGAAATAGCAATTGTATATAACCATTGTGTTCCGTTTAATGCTACACATCCGAATATGTTCGCTACCCCAGGAAGTATTGCTACTCCTATTTGTAAAACAGCTCCTATTATAAAAGCTCCTATTATATATTTGTTTTTTAAAACTCCTGCTTTTATGATGCTTTCTTCACTTCTTACATTAAAACTATGTATAAGTTCTAATAATCCAAGAGAAATAAATGCCATAGTTCTACCTATTTCTAATCCATAAAGATTTGTTCCTAGGCAAAAGGCCAAAAGTGTTAATATTCCTATCAGCATGCCCTCTGTGAAAATTTTCCCCCATAATCCATCTGAAAAGATTCCCTTACTTGCTTCTATTGGCTTTCTGTTCATAATATTTTTATCAATCGGCTCTAATCCCAATGCGATTGCAGGAAATGAATCTGTTACTAGATTAATCCACAATAATTGTACTGCTAAAAGCGGAGTATCTAATCCTAATAATAATCCAAAAAATATTGCCACTATTTCCCCTACATTTGTTGCAATTAAAAAGTGAACTGCCTTACGTATGTTTTCAAATATGTGCCTCCCTTCTTTTATCGCTTCTATAATCGTAATAAAATTATCATCTGTTAAAATCATATCTGAAGCGTTTTTGGCCACGTCTGTGCCTCCTACCCCCATTGCAACTCCAATATCTGCATTTTTTAATGCTGGTGCATCATTAACTCCATCTCCTGTCATGGCTACTACTTTATGATTACTACGAAAAGCCTTTACAATTCTTACTTTGTGTTCCGGCGAGACTCTTGCAAATACTGAGTAATCCATAATTTCTTTTTCGAATTGTTCTTGTGGAATAGTGTCTAATTCCATTCCTGTTATAGCCTTATCTCCTTGTTTTAAAATTCCTAGCTCTTTTGCAATTGCTTTTGCTGTTATAATATGGTCCCCAGTTATCATAACAGTTTTTATTCCTGCGTGCTTACATGTTTTTACAGCTTCTTTAACTCCTTCTCTTGGTGGATCTATCATGCCTATTAACCCTACAAATATAAGATTTTTTTCTATTGTATTACTTTCTATTTGAGTCGGTAATGTTTCTACATCACTATAAGCCACTGCTAGCACTCTTAGAGCTTTTTCTGCCATTTGTGTATTGTATTTCATAATTTGCTTTTTTATATTTGTATCTATATTTCCTGCATTTTCGCCGTTTCTATATCTGTTACATTTTTCAATTAATATATCTGGTGCTCCTTTAGTTATAATTCGATATTTATTTCCAATTTTGTGAATGGTAGTCATCATTTTTCTGGAAGATTCAAATGGAATTTCATTTATTCTAGGCATTTCTTTATATAGATTTCCTTTATTTTGTCCTATTTTTAATCCAGCATTAATAATTGCTACTTCAGTTGCTTCTCCTTCTGTTACTAGTTTCCCTTTTTCATAATAAGCTTGGCTATCATTACACATACTTCCTAATTCGATAATGAAATTGCTTTGTGCATTTTGTGTGTTTATTTTTCCACGTATATCTGCGATTTCTACAACTTGCATTTTATTTTGTGTTAGTGTTCCTGTTTTATCTGAACAAATAACAGAACTGCTTCCCAAGGTTTCTACTGCTGGTAATTTTCTAATGATAGCATTTTTTTTCGCCATTTTTGTTACTCCAATAGATAGCATTATTGTTACTACAGCTGGCAAGCCTTCTGGAATTGCTGCTACTGCTAGTCCAATAGAGGTCATGAACATTTCTATTGGTGGAATTTTTTTTATGAGGCCTATAATAAAAATTATAAAACACATGAATAGTGCAACTAGTCCTAGTTTTTTGCCAACTTCACCCAATTTTATCTGTAAAGGTGTTTCTGGCGATTCGTCTGTTAAAATCATATTTGCAATTTGCCCTACTTTTGTATTCATTCCCGTTTCAGTAACTATGGCTTCTGCATGTCCAGATATTACTATTGTTGTAGCAAATGCCATATTTACCATGTCTCCAATAGGAATATTTTCCTTTAATATGCTCTCTGCTTCTTTTGATACAGGAACAGTTTCTCCTGTTAAACTGGATTCCTCAATTTTTAAATTATATGAATAAACTAATCTACAATCTGCTGGAACATAGTTTCCTGCTTCCAGTATTATTATATCCCCATAAACAACATCTGTTCCAGGAATTGTTAAAATTTTTCCTTCGCGTTTTACTTTTGCTGTTGGAGCTGACATTTTCTTTAATGCTTCAATAGATTTTTCTGCTTTATATTCTTGTATTACTCCCATCATTGCATTGAATACTACAATAGCTACAATAATAATAGAGTCAATATAATCATTGCTTTCTTGAAAATAAGATACTCCAGCTGAAATAATAGCAGTTATAAGTAATGTAATAATCATAAAATCATTAAATTGTTTTAAAAATTTTATGAATAATCCTTCCTTTTTGCTTTCATTTAGTTGATTTTTTCCTTTTTCTTGCATTCTTTTTAATGCTTCTTCTTGAGTTAGTCCATAATCAAAATTTCCTTTTAACTTTCTTTTTATTTCTTCTGTTGGCATTGTATGCCACATATTTATCCCTCCTTTGTATAAGTTCTAATTATATATATTCTTGTCCAACACTTTATATGACAAAAAAAATCCAGGAGAAATTTCTCCTAGATTTTGAAGAAAGATTGTTCTTCATACCTATACGCTTTTCTTTCTCTCTTGCGTATCCTATAGATGCGCTTGTACTTGCGTACCTTCCGCTTGGCATAGTGGTAGATGTTGATAATTCCTTCACCAAAGAGCAAGATTAGCATTATGATAGCTCCGAGCAAGTAGGCAATAACTTTGATTAGAAGTTCGAAAGTTATTTTAGCAAATAGCAATATATACGGCAAGCAGTATATAATTGCTAGACCTATGACTGCCATCATTGAGTAAAATGCTCCCTCTAAAAAAAACATACCAACTACCCGCAGTTCTTCTTCCATTGTTCTTCCTCCTTATAAAGTAATTGCTATTTTTATTATAACATATTTTACATAATGTTTCAAATTTTGCGTTTGTTGCATATTATACATTATAGGAGGATATTTTATGTCGGTCTTTTCTTTTGTTTATGCTATTATTTTTAATATTGATTCTTTTGGGATTGGAATTACATATGGATTGAAAAATACAAAAATACCTATTTTTTCAGCTTGTATTTTATTTTTTATTTCTTACATTTCTATGGTTATTGCTATTCAATTTGCACATTCTATTTTGCTTTTTTTGCCTTCGTTTATAGGTAATTACTTGGGTAGTATATTACTTATTTCTATAGGCACTTGGTTTATTTTGCAGGCCATTAGAGCAAAAAAAGAAAATATTTTTACTTTGAAAACCTCTGCTACTATTGGAAAAAGTAAAGTTTACTCTTTTTTTATAAAACCACTTGGAATTACAATAGAAATTATTCGAAATCCAATTTACTCAGATTTGAATTGCTCTAAAAAAATCGAAGCAAAAGAGGCCTGTTTTTTAGGCCTCGCTATGTCTATTGATTCAGTTTTTAGCGGAATGGTTGCTTCTACTATGAGTATAAATTCAGTTCTGTTTCCATTTTTAATTGCTTTTTTTCAACTTGTTTTTCTTTTTCTGGGTGTATACGTTGGCACAAAAATCAAGTCCATTTCCAATATTCCTGAAAATACATGGGCAATTCTTTCTGGAATTATGCTTATTTTAGTCGGATTTGCTCATTTATGAATTTTTTATATTGCTACAAAATTTATTTTAGCTTCATGGATAGTAGCTTGCTTACTCCGTTTTCTTCCATTGTAATTCCATAAACCGTGTCTGCAACTTCCATAGTTCCTTTTCTATGTGTAATTACTAAAAACTGTGTATGTTTTGTATACTTTTTTAAATATTCTGCAAATCTGTATACATTAACATCATCTAAAGCTGCTTCGATTTCGTCTAAAACGCAAAATGGTGCTGGATTAATTTTTAATATAGCAAATAGTAATGCTATAGCAGTAAATGCCTTTTCTCCTCCTGATAATAACATCATATTTTGTAGTTTCTTTCCTGGTGGTTGAACTATAATATCAATTCCACAATTTAAAATGTCGTCTTCATCTAGTAGTTTTAGTTCTGCTTTTCCTCCTCCAAATAGTTCGGTAAATGTTTCTGAAAAGTTCTTATTAATAATTTTAAATTGTTCGCTAAATTGTTCTTTCATAATGTTTGTCATATCAGTGATTACTTTTTTTAGCTTGTTGCTTGTTTCTTCTAAATCAAGTCTTTGTTCACACATAAAATCATATCGTTCTTTGGTTAGTTTATATTCTTCGATGGAATCTACATTAATACTTCCTAAATCTTTAATTTCGTTCCTTAATGTATTAACTTTTTTTATTGTTTCTTGAATATTACTTGGTTTTTGGTAATTTTGCTCTATCGCCATATTAGGTGTTATTTCATAGTCTTCCCACATACGATTTACAATTTGTTCTAATTCTACTTCTGTTTTAGATTTTTTTACTTCCATCTTATTTATTTGGTTTTTACTGTCATCAATTCTATCTAATTGCTCTAGAATGTCTTTTTCTGTTTTTTCTAATTTTTGGTTTTTGACAATTCTTTCTTCTTTCAAATTAATTACTTTTTGATCACTGTTTTCTGCTTCTTGTATTAATGTTTGTATTTTTTCTTGTAAATCTTTAATTCGTTCATTTAAGCTTTCATTGTCACTTTGAGTTAATTCTATTTGCTTTTGTTTACTTTCTATATTCTTTTTTTCTTTTTCTATGTCTCCATTTATTCTTTCTACCATTTCATCAATAGAACTTTCACTTTCGTTAAAAGAAGAAACTGATATTTTTAAGTTTGTAATGTCAAAATTCAAGTCATCCATATATTTTTGATTGTCTTTATTAAGCTCCGCATATGCACAAATTTCATCATTTAGTTCTTTCATTTCATTGTCTAGTCTTCTAATTTCTTCTTCTAGCTTTTGCTTTTCTTCTCTGTTTTTCTGTTTTTCTAGAGCAATTGAATTTTGTTCTTCTTTTAGTTTTCTAAGTTTCTCTTCTAATTTTTTTATGTTTTCTTCTATTAATGTCACTTTCTGTTTTTCAGTAGCATAAACAATTTCTATTTCTTGTAATACTTTTTCTAGCTCCTCAATCTCATGTATTACAGCCTCTACGGAGTGTATATATTCTTGTTTTTCATTTTCATTTTCTTTTATTTGTTTATTTAATTTCGCTACTTTCCCTTCTAATTCCTCTATTTCTTGTTTTCTTCCTAAAATGTTAACTGATTTAGTTGCTACAGAACCACCGGTAATTGCTCCTGATGAGTTAATTACATCGCCTTTTAGGGTAACTATTCTAAATGTATAATTATTTTGTCTTGCTAAAATAATTCCTGTTTCCATATTATCAACTAGAACTGTTCTCCCTAATAGGTTAAGAACAATTTGTTCATATTTTTTTTCATATTGAATTAAGTCTGAAACTATCCCAATAACTCCTTGTAGTCCATTTTTTACTAATTTTTCTACTTTTTTACCTCTTATTGCTGTAATCGGTAAAAATGATGCTCTTCCTAAATTGTATTTTCGTAAATATTCTACTAGTTTTTTGGCATCTTCTTCTGTATCTGTCACAATATTTTGTAATGTTGCTCCTAATGTCATTTCTATGGCAATTTCATATTCCTTTGGTACAGTCAAAATATTTGCCAAAATGTCGTGAACTCCTTTTTTTAAATTACTGTCTTTTTCACATGCTTCTAAAATTGCTTTAACACTTTTGCTATATCCTTCTTTTTCTTTTTCGATTTCTTTTAAAAATTTTAATCTAGCATCACTAACTCTGTTTTCATAAACGAGTTTATTAATTTGGTCATCATATTCTTTAATTTTTCTTTCGCTTTCTTGTTTTTGATTATATATTACATTTAAATTTTGTTTATTTTTATTCCTTTTATTTTCAATTTCATAAAATGTTTTGAATATTTCTTCTCTTTCTAATCTTGCTTTATCTAGTTCAGAAATTGTAGTAATATTTTCTTCTTTAACTGTTTTTTCTCTTTTTTCTAAGTTTTCATAATGAATATCTTGGGCATTTATATTTCCTGTTTTTTCATATCGCATATCTGTATCTTGTTCTACTTTTCTTTTTTTATCTTCAATTTCTTTTTCCTTACTAGATAGTTTACTAGTTATTTCTTCTAATTCTTTTTCTTTTTCTCGTAATTCTTTTTCAAATCTTTCTTTGTTTTCGTATAAATTTGTTTTTTTGTCTACTTTCTGTGCCTTTTCATCTTCTAGTTCTTGTATTCTTTGTTTTCCTTCTTCTATTTCTTTTTTTGTTTTTTGAATATTTTCTTCATTATTAGCAATTCTTTCTTTAGCGATATTTACTTCTGTATTCATTTGTTCTTGCTTTTTAGAGCTTTCTAAATTTCCATTTTGTATTTCTTCAATTGTATTTGTAATTGTATCTATTTCTTTTCTTAAATTTTCTTTTAAAGTTTGGAATTCTGTAAGTTTATTTTCTTCTAATTCATACTGAGATTTCATAATTTCATTAGTTTTTAAAATGTCTTCTAGTCTCTCTTTATATGTATTAATATTATATAAAAATAAACCTATTTCTACATTTTTTAATTCTTCTTTTAGGCTTAAAAATTTTTTCGCTTTTTCAGATTGTACTTTCAAAGGTCCTATTTTATCTTCTATTTCTGCTAAGATATCATTAATTCGTAGTAGATTTAGTTTTGTTTGTTCTAACTTTTTCTCAGATTCTAATTTTCTTACCCTATATTTTACAATTCCTGCTGCTTCTTCGAATATACTACGTCTTTCTTCAGATTTGTTGCTTAATATTTCATCTATTTTCCCCTGACCTATAATAGAATATCCGTCTTTTCCAATTCCTGTATCCATAAATAATTCTAATACATCTTTTAATCTACATGGAGTTTTATTAATAAAATACCCAGATTCTCCGCTTCTATATATTCTTCTTGTAACTGTTACTTCGGCATATTCAATTGGCAATTTTCCATCTGCATTATCAATAACAATAGAAGCTTCAGCAAATCCTAATGATTTTCTATTTTGTGTTCCTGCAAAAATAATATCTTCTGATTTACTTCCTCTTAATGATTTCATACTTTGCTCGCCTAAAACCCATCTAATAGCATCTGATATATTGCTTTTCCCTGAACCATTTGGTCCTATAACAGTAGTAATTCCTGGCATAAATTCTAGTACGGTTTTATCTGCAAATGATTTAAAACCTTGTAATTCTAATCTTTTTAAATACATAGTAACCATCCTTTACATTCTTATATATCATATAACAAATTCCGTAATTTATCAACAAAATTTACCCATTAATTTCTATTGACCTTTTTGTGTTTTCATTGTAAAATTATTATACAGATAAAATGTTTTTATCTTTTAGCGTTTACAAATAATAATAAAGGAGACATGCTAATTTTTAAAATTAGTATATATTAAAATATATGAAAGAAGAATTTGATTTTTATAGTCCAACCACACTTAAGTCTTATAATTTAAATGAAAGTATGCGTTATCAGCTAAATATATTGGGTTCTCTAGATGCTTTTACTAGAAAACATTCAGAGAATGTTGCTAATATTACTTGTAGATTATGTGAAAATTTACATTTAAATACTAATTTTACTATTTACTGTACTATGTGTGCTTATTTACATGATGTTGGAAAACAGTTCATTCCTTCATCTATTTTGCAAAAACCTTCTAAGCTTACAGATGAAGAGTTTGAAATTATGAAAACACATACTACTATAGGTTATAATGTATGTATGAAAGATCCTTTGCTTAGACCATATGCTAATGGAGCTCTTTACCATCACGAAGCTCTTAATGGAACTGGATATCCATCTCGGTTTAAAATCAAAAAAGATTCCAATTGAAGGTCAAATTATTCGTGTTGCTGATGAATATGATGCTATTGTTAGCAAGCGTCAATATAAAAGCCACGTAGGAATTACAGATACTTTAAAAATTATTATTGAAAATACAAACCCTATTCCATTGCCACCAAAATCAAGTGCTCTTGAAACTATTGCGGAAGATGCTATGCTTGGAAAAGATAATAAAAGGGTTGTTAAGGCTTTAATTAAAGTTGTTATTGAAGATACAGAATATGAAATTTCTTTGGTTTATGAATATTTAGAGCATTTGACAAAAGAATTAAAGCGTTTAGAGCAAGTAGATAAATATTTAGCTAAAATAAATTCTACCAAAAATGAAAATAAAAAAGCTTATTATCATGAATGTATTAAGTACATATTTCAAAAAGGAGAAACTTTAGAAAATTACAAAAAAGTAATGGAAGAATATAAAAAATCGTATAATGTTCGTAAACAACATATGGACAATTTATATGAAGAAGTTAAGAAAATTAAAAATTTGAATTTTAAATAATTAAGCATTAAAACAGAAAAACTGACAGATAAATCTGCCAGTTTTTCTGTTTTTAATGTCCGATTTTATTCTTCTAATCCAAAGCTTACTCCTAAAGCATTGTTGATTTTATTCATTACATGATTATCATTAATATGACCAATTTTTTCTTTTAATCGACTTTTGTCTATGGTTCTAATTTGTTCTGTAAGTACAACAGAGTCTGATTTTAATCCAAATTCTTCTGAACCAATTTCAATATGGGTTGGCAGTCTATTTTTATTCATTTGTGATGTAATAGCTGCTGCTATTACAGTAGGACTATATTTATTTCCTGTATCATTTTGAATAATAAGTACTGGTCTTATTCCTCCTTGTTCTGAACCAATTACCGGACTTAAGTCTGCATAAAACATATCTCCTCTTTTTATTACCATTTTCTTCACTCCTACTAATTTGCATATATTGATGATGATATATTTTAAATATTGAGACTAAAAATTCCTAATTTATTTCTATCTCATTATATAATATGTAAACTGATGTGTTTTGTGTAGTATCTTGTACTTCTAATTTTATTGGCTTCCCTGTTTTGCTATTAATATATAATTTTTTATTAATTTTATATTTATTTTTTTCGTTAGAATTTATTTCTAATATAATTTCTTCTCCTTCAGTTTTCTTTTTTGTGTTTTGAGATTTTTTGTATTCTTCAACAAAGCTAGTTAAAAATAGATTATTGGTTGCTATATAAGGATAGTTTTCATATATTGTTTGTAAATTTAATTTTGTGTTTTCTATTAAAAGTCGACCTTCTTTATAATTTATTTTTACTCCTGCAATATTTTGAGGTTCTATTACTTCTTGAAAACACTCATTTGGACCTTTATATTCCTGATTCATTAAATATATATTAGTGTTTTTATTACTTTTGACTGTTACTTCTATTTGTGCTTGATAGGAATTCATATTTAAAATATTTTCTTCTGCTGATTGACTACTTATATTGTTTCCATTATTTATAAATTTATAATCAGTTTTTTTAAAAAAAATAAAAAAAGCAATAATTAGAATAAAGAATATAGTAGTAATAATAATTCTTTTCATGTTTCCTCCTAATATAAGTAATTGCTAAAATGAAATAATGTATTTGCGTTTGAAAAGTAACTTTCTCTATATACAAAAATAGAATAACATATACTGTTATTCTATCTTATTCATATAGTAGCAAAGTATTCTATAAGACAATCTACTAATTCTTGTTTTTCTTCTATTCGATTAATTTTGTCTCTTATTTTACTAGCGTCTTTTCCGTTTTTTACATATGAGCTCAAATGTTTTCTCATTTCTCTTAATGCTATTTTTTCTCCTTTATCTTCTATTGCTAAATCTATGTGTTTTAAAATGGTATTTAATTTTTGCTGTTTTGATGGGGTTTTCTGTTCTAATATTTCTGAGAAAATCCACGGATTACCTAAAGCTCCTCTTCCAATCATAATTCCATCAACTCCAGTTTTTTTAATCATATTTATTGCAGTTTCATAATCTATTATGTCTCCATTGCCTATTACTGGAATTTTTACATTTTCTTTTACTTTTT
Organism: uncultured Clostridia bacterium; assembly: GCA_944388625.1. Lineage (GTDB taxonomy): Bacteria > Bacillota > Clostridia > TANB77 > CAG-508 > CALXJM01. The sequence continues at coordinate 2,331 of CALXJM010000014.1, read as the reverse complement.
TTATAATTTCCAGATTTGCTTTACCAGTATAATATTCTTCTCTAGTTCTTCCATGAATTATAATAGCATCTGCGCCTGCATTTTCTATTATTTTTGCTACTTCGACTGCTACTATATTTTGTTTACTCCAGCCTGTTCTTATTTTTACAGTTACTGGTACATTGGATGCTTCTTTTACAGTTCTTACTATGTTTTCAATTTTATTTAAATTTTGTAATAAACTACTGCCATCTCCATTTTTTACAATTTTAGGAGCTGGGCATCCCATATTAATATCTATAATGTCTGCAATGTTTGTTATTTCTTTTGTAGCTTTCTTCATGATTTCTTCTTCGCTTCCGAAAATCTGTATTGAAATGGGCTTTTCTTCGCCATCTATATTTATTAATTTTCTTGTTTTTTTATCTTCATAAAAAATAGCTTTTGCACTTGCCATTTCAGTACAGACTAGCCCTGCTCCATATTCTTTGCAAATAATGCGAAAAGCTTTGTCTGTCAGCCCTGCCATAGGAGCAAGTATAACATTATTTTTTAGTTCTACATTTCCTATTTTTAATTTATGTATATACATGTTTTCTCCTATTCTACAAAAATAGACTTTTGCCTTCTTCCACTAATACTTAATAAAATTCCAATACATGCAAAGTTTGTAAGCATAGAGCTTCCTCCATAGCTTACAAATGGTAGAGGAATTCCTGTAATTGGTAATAGTCCCATTGTCATACCAATGTTTTCTATCATGTGAAAAGCAAATATTCCAGCAATTCCCATAGCAATATATGAGCCGGTGTCGTCTTTCGCTGTTTTTGCTATATATATTATTTTTGTAATAATAATTACATATAGAATAATAACTGCGCTAGAAGCTATAAATCCCATTTCTTCTCCTATTACAGAAAAAATGAAGTCTGTTGTTTTAGGATATAAATATCCTAATTGTGTTTGATTTCCTTTCAAAATTCCCATTCCCCATAATTGTCCTGCTCCTATTGCTAGCTTAGATTGAATAATATTATAGCCTGCTCCTCTAGCATCACTTTCTGGATTTAGAAATATGTCAATTCTTTGTTTTGCATGTTCTGGCAAAACATAAAAATATAGCAGTGGAACAGCAATTACTATAATTAGTGCACATGCAATGATGTATCTAGCTTTTATTCCTGCAATAAATAGTACAAATGCAATTGCAAATAAAAAAGCTCCTGCTGTACCGTAATCTGGTTGCATAATAATTAATGCTACTGGAACAGCCATAACTAAAATTGAAACTCCTAATTTCCAAAATTTATTAATTTCTTCTCTTCCTCGTTTTTGAAATTTAACAATTACATAAGCAAATAGCAAAACAGAAAATATTTTTGCAAATTCTGCTGGTTGTATTGAAAAAGATCCTAATTGGAACCAACTTGTTGCCCCATTAATGTCTTCTGTAAATAGTACAGCTATTAATGCTATAATTCCTATTCCATAAATAAAAGGGGAAATTTTTACTAGGATATTATAGTCAATAATAATTAGAAAAATCATAATAGGAATGCTAATAGTAACCCATTGTATTTGTTTTTTTAGCTCGTCATATTCTGTGTTATGAGTTGCTGAAAAAAGTGCCACCATACCAATCGCTAGTAATAAAATACAACAAATTAGGATACTCCATTCCATATTTTTTAGAATTTTCTTTTTCATTAATACCTCTTTCTATTTTTCTATGCATTGTTATCTTATTATTAAATAATATAAAAGCCTACTTACTTTTTTAAGGAATAATAAATGGGAAATATAATTTCCCATTTATTATTCTGTTTCTTTCTTTTTATCACTTTCTTTTTTTTCCTTAGTTTCTCGTTTTTTCTTAGTCTCTCGTTTTTCCTCTTCTTCTTGTTTTGCTTCTGCAACTACTTCAGTTTTTTCTTGTTTTTCTTCCGTTTTTTCTTCTTTTTGTTTTGGTTCTTCTTGTTTTTCTAGTTGTTCTTTTTGCTCTTTTTCATTTTCTATTTTGTTTTCTGCTTTTTCTGCTGTTGCCTTCATCTCGTGTTTGATGTTTGTAATTGGAATATTCGCATATAATGCAGGGGCTCCTGTTGTTCCATCTTCATTTGTTTTATTAGTGAGCCTTACATCAATAGCATTTTCATCTACTTCTATATATTTTTTTATTACATCTATAATTTCTTGCTTCATTAATTCTAGAAAATCTGCTGAAACATTTGCTCTGTCTTGCATTAAAACTAAGTGTAATCTTTCTTTTGCTGTGTCTTTTGATTTATTTTCTTCATTTCCAGATTTTCCAAAACTTTTAAAAAAGTTTATAATTTTTTCGAACATGTTTTA
>CALXJM010000013.1 GCA_944388625.1 uncultured Clostridia bacterium | reverse complement strand
AACGAAAAAAAGAATCATTTTTTATTAGATGGATTGCTAATATGCTATGAATGTAAGCACAAAATCGGAGTTAGAACGAGAAAAGATGGAAAATTAGACATGATATGTAATAATTACCGTAGGAACTCAAAGCTTAACCTATGCACATCTCACGGCTTTAGTTATGAACGATTAGAAAAACAGATAATTGATTATATAAGGAAATTGCTTGCTGATATTGACAATAATAAAATTATGTTAAATATTAAAAATAGCAAAACAAAGTATGACTACAAAAAAATGCTTAATAAAATAGAAAAAGAAATTGAAATAATAAATAATAATATTGATAAAATGTATATTGATAAGCTAAATAACAAACTTAGTGAGGAAATGTACGAAAGACTTTTTAATAAATTAAAAAAAGCCGAAAAAGACAAAGAAACAGAGTACATAGATTTAAAAAAAGAAGCAGAGGAGTGCGTAGAAGATAATGACAGCGAGATAGAAAGACTTGTAAAAGAGTTTCTAAAACTTGAAAAACCAACTCCGGAAATTATGAGAGTACTTATTAACAGAATAGAAATACATCAGGATAAACAGGTGGATTTATTATTTAATTTTAAAAAGTTAAATAATATTGAACTATTCGAAAAATTTGAATAGTTCAAAAAGGAAAACTTTAAGAAAAGCAAGACAAAATTCAATTATTCAAAAAATTCGAATAACTGCCTACTTCGGAATCAACCAGAAGGAATTTCTATGTCAGTACCAATGAAATCAGGTGGCATGAAAGCAAGTAAAGCTCTATTATATACCGCTATTTCCGGAGTAACTACGGGGATAGGAGCATTTTGTGGCTCAATTCTAGGTGGAATATCTGAGACCATAATTGCTATTTGTTTAAGTTTTGCAGCAGGAGCCATGTTATATATTTCATCTCGGAGAATTAATACCAGAATCAAACCAACTATATAAAGGAAAAATTGCATCTATAGGAAATATTATTGGCTTTATTTTAGGCATTTTAGCTACAAAAATATAATAGACTTGTCAAAAAAATAAATATGAGTATAATAAAATAAACGGAGGTAAAAATGAAAAAAATAATGTTTATTTGTACGGGTAATATATGTAGAAGCGCTATGGCTCATGGATTAATGGAAAAGAAAGTGAAAGAATTAGGTTTAGATATAGAAGTATTTTCCTCGGGATTATATGCGGAAGATGGTGAAAGAGCAACAGACTATGCTATAAGTGCCATGGAAGAATATGGAGTAGACTTAAAAAAACATAGAGCAACAAATACTAGAAAATCAAAAATAAGAGAAATGGATTTGATATTATGTGCTACGGAAGCACACAAAAACATGCTACTGGAAATATATCCCGATATAAAGGACAAGATATATACAATGAAAGAATATGTTGGAGAACAAGAGAAAAATATTAAAGACCCGTGGGGATATGGTTTAGAAACTTATAAAAAATGTGCAAATGAAATTTATAATTGTGTTATTAAAATAATTGACAAAGAAAAAGATATAAGATAAAATATAAAACATAGGTTTGCTTACGGAAGAGAAAAAACTTTACACTTTTTAGAACTTAAATATATGTATTTAAAAAACAGTTCTATTAAAATAAGACAATACAAAATGGAGGAAAAATGAACGAATTATTAGAAGAATTAAATGATAAACAATATGAAGGGGTAGTTTATACTGAAGGACCATGTTTAATTATTGCTGGAGCAGGAAGTGGAAAAACGAAGGTAATTACACATAAAATTGCGTATTTGATAAGAGAAAAACAGGTAAAACCATGGAATATTTTAGCAATTACTTTTACTAATAAAGCTGCAAGAGAAATGAAAGATCGAATTGAAAAATTAGTGGGAGATGACACAAAAGATATGTGGATTGGAACATTCCATTCCATTTGTGTAAAAATTTTGAGAAGAACAATAGATAAAATCGGATTTGATTCTAGTTTTGCTATTTTTGACACATCAGATCAAAGAGCTATTATAAAAGAATGCATAAAAGAACTAGAACTAGATGATAAAATCTTTACGGACAGAAGTGTTCAATATGAAATTAGTAATGCCAAAAACGAAATGTTGGAACCAGAACAATATATAGCAAAATATAATGGAGATTATCGAAAAGAAAAAATAGGGAGAATATATCAAAGTTATCAGAATAAATTAAAGCAAAACAATGCAATAGATTTTGACGACATTATTAATTTTACAATTAAAGTTCTAACAGAAAATCCAGAATACATAGAATATTATGGAGATAAATTTAAATATATTTTAGTAGATGAATACCAAGATACAAATAAGGCACAATTTACACTAATTACGCTACTTGCTTCAAGGTGGGGAAATTTAACAGTTGTAGGAGATAATGACCAAGGAATTTACGCTTTTAGAGGAGCAGATATTACAAACATTTTAAATTTTGAAAAAGATTTTCCTGGCACTAAAATTATTAAACTTGAACAAAACTATAGGTGCACAGGAAATATTTTAGATGCTGCTAATTCAGTGATTAAAAATAATGAAACAAAATATGAAAAAAAATTATGGACCCAAAATGAAAAAGGAAAACTACCACAATTTTATTTAAGTGATGATGAATATGGAGAAGCAACTTATATTGTTAGTCAAATCAATCATTTGAAAAGAGAAGAATACTATAAATACAAAGATTTTACTATTTTATATAGAATGAATACTCAATCGAGAGCTATAGAAGACATTCTAAGAAGAGAAGATATTCCGTATAAAATTGTTGGAGGATTAAAATTCTACGAAAGAAAAGAAATTAAAGATATTATTGCTTATTTACGATTAATTTATAATCCAGATGATAATTTAAGTTTAAAAAGAGTAATTAATGAACCAAAAAGAGGAATAGGAAAAACTAGTTTGGATAATATAGAACAAATTGCTAATACAGCTAATTTATCTATGTATACAGTTATTAAACAAGCAACTACATACGGATTAAATAAAATAGCAACCAATTCACAAGAATTTATAAACTTGATAGAAGAAATAAGAAGTAAACTAGAAACTTTAAAAATATCGGAAATTATCAAAGAAATATTAAATAAAAGTGGATATACAAAAACTTTAGAAATAGAGGATACATTAGAGGCAGAAAATAGAATTGCTAATTTAGATGAATTTTTAACAGTAGCTATAGAATTTGAAGATGAATTTGCCGAAAATAGTTTAGGAGATTTTCTAGAAAGTATATCTTTATCTAGCGATATAGATAATGTAGAAGAAACAGACGATTCCGTAACCCTAATGACACTTCACAGCGCCAAAGGTCTAGAATTTCCAGTAGTATTTTTAGTAGGAATGGAAGAAGGAATTTTTCCAGGATATAAATCAATAGGAGAGCCAAAAGAACTAGAAGAAGAACGTAGACTCTGTTATGTTGGAATTACTAGAGCAAAAGAATATTTGTATTTAACAGCTGCAAAGCAAAGAACAGTTTTTGGATCTACATCTTGCAATGCAATTTCACGATTTGTAAAAGAAATACCAAAAGACTTACTAGAAGGATATGAAGAAGAACAAAAACAAACAAGAACATCATTTAGGGATACAAGCTATACATGGGAATATGGCGGAAGTATAAGAAAATCAAATTCATATAGTAGCTATAAAGTAGAGCCAACTATAGCAGCAAGTATAGGTCCAAAAAAAGATTTCGGATATAGAACACCAGAAAGTTTTTTGAGTTCTGTAAGAAAAGAAAAACAGGAGATAAATTTAAATGAGTATACTACAGGAACAAGAGTATACCATAAAAAATTTGGAGAAGGAACGATTAATTCAGTAGAACCAGAAGGAGATGATTTAAAAGTAGATATTACTTTTGATAAAGTAGGGCACAAAAGATTAATGGCAAAATTTGCAAATTTAGAAATCATATAAAAATATTTTAAAAAATGTATAGAAAATAAAGTGAGCAAAAATTATTAAACTTTTTTGTTTAATAATTTTTGCTCACTTTAAAAATTTTTTATTCATTTTTTTCTTTTAATTTTTACATAAAAAATAAAAAGATGAGAAAAATAAAGTTATTAAAAAAAGAAAGGATGATAAATGATGGCAAATTTAACACAAGTAGAACTTCAAAATTTGAGACATTTAATCGGAGCTCATGAAACTAGCTATGCAAAATTAACGACTTATGCAGATACTAGTGTAGATCCACAGATTAAGCAAATGTTTACTAAATCTGCACAAGATGCTTTAAATACAAAACAGAAGTTGATGTCATTTTTAAATAATTAAGGTATATTTGTACCTTGGAAAGGAATGGTTAATAGAGATGGAAGAAAAAGCAATGGTAAATGATATACTAGAAAGTATAAAAGGTAGTCTTACTACTTATCAAAATGCAATTTCTGAAACTGAAAATACACAATTAAGACAAACATTACAACAAATTAGAAATAGTGATGAAAATTTTCAATTTGAAGTTTTTAAAATAGCACAAACAAAAGGATATTATAAACCAGCACAACAAGCGACTCAGCAAGAAATAGCACAAGTAAAAACAGAATTACAACAATAAAAACAGGGCAGAATTTATTTTCTGCCCTGTTTTGCTGAACCATATACTTTATATAAGGAATTAAAGCAATTGAATTCAATACATATAGAATAGTTAAAGATACAAAAATGTAAAAATTTCTTACGGAAAAAAGAAGTTTAAAAAAGTAAGTAAATTAAAAGTAAAAAGAGAAAACAATATCTTTTAAAAGAAAAACCTAAAAAATCGAAATGAATGCTTATTGTAAAATAAAAAAATTATCGATAAAATCATTAAAAATGAAAATAGAAAGGGGTTGTCAAAAATTAGTATAATAAAAAGAGTCTGTATACATATAAGAACATCTGTAAAATTTTTACTATTACTAATTATTGGATGCATCTTTATTAGTGGAATTGTAGGTTTTGTATATAAGCCAATTTATAGTGTTACTTTTCAAGGAGAACATATAGGATATATAGAAGATAAAAGCAAACTTCAAAAAAGAATTAATGATTATATGAAAAATGGTGAAGGAGACTTAGTGGCTTTTGTAGACATTGAAGAATTACCAACATACACCATGTGCATGTTAAAAAAAGGAATTGTTACAAGTGATGAAGAAATTTTTAATAAAATAAAAGAAACAGGAGTACCCTATTATAGATATTATGCTATAACAGAAAGCAATGAAGAAAAATTTTATGTAGCAACACAAGAGGAAGCTCAAAAAGCGATAGACCAATTAAAAGAAAAAAATAGTACAAATAAAGACAAATTAGGAATTATAGAAAAATACGAAACTGAACTAAAAGAATTTGCTACAGCGGATACAATTGTTTCAGAACTATATGAAAAACCAGTGGTAGTAGCAAGAACACCAATTTATGCATCATCTACGAACTTATCAGGAAGAAGGATAGACCTAGGAATTTCATTGACAACACCGGTTAAGGGAGTTATTACTTCTAGATTTGGATATAGAGGTAGTGGTTTACATACTGGATTAGACATAGGAGGAAAGACCGGAACAACGATTGTTGCAGCTGCTGCAGGAACAGTAACTAATACATCTTATACTAGTGGATACGGTAATATGGTAACAATTTCACATGGAAGAGGTATTGTGACTTGTTATGCGCATTGTAATTCTATTCTTGTTTCCGTAGGAGATACTGTTTATCAAGGACAACCTATAGCAACTGTAGGCTCAACTGGAAACTCTTCTGGACCACATTTGCATTTAGAGATAAGAGCAAACGGAATTGCTCAAAACCCACAAAACTATTTATATTAAAAAATTAGCATATAAAAAAGACATTCTTAAATAATGTATAATTGTTATTTAAGAATGTTTTTTTATTATACAGGAAAAATCGACTATTTTATTAATATAGCAGTATTTTAAACGATTTTTGCTATACAACAAGGTTAGGTTTTCTTTGTCTGTGCATATTTGCGAAGCAAAATGCACATTAAATAAGAAAATCATCTTATATTTTACTTTTAAACAGGTTTACTATACACAATAATCTTAATTTCTTAGATTTTATTTCAAAGTTGAGTTTAGCAAAATAGCGTGTTAATAATATAAACAGCTAAATAATTGGTATATAAAGGCATTTAGCGAGTAAAATCAAAACTTATTTTACAAAATTTTTAAGTATTACTCTTATTGGATTAGTTTTAATAATTAATTTCCCATATTCCTGCAATTTGTTAACAAATAAATCTGAATCATAAACATAACCTGAAAACTCTGTTGCAAAGGTAGAGAATTTTTTTAAAATTTCTAAACTAATCAATTCAGAAGGCAATACAAAATAATATGTAGAATTTAATTCATATAAGCAGGCTTTATTAAAACATTTTTTTAATTCTAGAAAAGGAGAATTTTTATAACAAATACAAAATTCAATAAAATCTTCAAATGATTCAAAAGCAAAAATAGTAAATTTTTGAGTTAAATCTTCTGTTTTTCTTTTAATTTGAAAATGTTTTTTTCTTTTAAGAGAATCTTCTTTATTTCTAGTAACAGTTAGAACAAAATCACCGCATGACATAGCTAAAGCCTCAATAGAAAGCTGATAATTTTTGGTTACGAAGCCTATTTTTTCTTCTGCTAAAGCTAGAACATCTAAAAAAAGTGATTGTGATTCAATTGGATTAGACATAAAAGTTTGAATATCAATATTTTTGGCTTTTAAATCTTCTATATTTAGAAATATTCTAATTTTATTTTCACTAAGTTTTTCAAATCTCATTAAAGTAATTCCCCCTTATAAGTCTATATACTAATAATTATACTACTAAAGTACCTAAAAATAAAGCATAAAAAAATGGAAAAAATGGAGAAAATAGCTTATAGAAAAACTAAGTATATAAGGTAAAATTTCCGATTTTCTATGTTTATCTTAAAATAGTACACAATATAATAGCATAAGTAAATAAAAAAAGAAAGTAAAATATGTGTTTTTGGCAAAATAACTTGAAAAAAACTTCACTTCCATATATAATATGCAATATGAAAACAAAAGAAACACTAATTTCCGTAAGAAAAAGGAGGATAAAATGGCAGTAAGAAGTAAAAATACATGGATACTTATTATATTTATATTTTCAGGACTTGTAATAGGGGGATTACTAGGAGACTTAGCAACACATGTGGATTTTTTAAATTGGCTTTCTTATGGACAAGAATTTGGGCTAGAATCACCAATTGTGCTTAATCTAAGTTTTATTAAATTAACTTTTGCATGTATGATAAAAATTAATATAGCAAGTATTATTGGTATTGTTATAGCTGTTTTAATTTACCGTATATTCTAACAAAATGAATAAGAAGGAAATTTTTAAAGGGGCAAAGTAAACAGAAAGGAAAGAAAAATTATGAAAATGAAAGAAATGCCTCTATCAGAAAGACCTTATGAAAAATTGTTGTTATATGGAGCAGAAAAATTATCAGATGCCGAATTATTGGGAATAATAATAAAGACAGGAACAAAAGAAGATTCTGCCATAGTACTAGCTCAAAAAGTTCTTTCTATTCAAAGTAGAGAAGACAGTTTAAGATTTATGCAAAATATAACTATAGAAGAATTAATGAAAGTTAAAGGAATTGGAAAAGTAAAAGCAATTCAATTAAAAGCTGTTGGTGAACTTGTAAAAAGAATTTCAAAACCAATTCATTCAGAAACTATGATAGTAAGAACAACAAAAGATGTAGTAAATTTACTAATGGATGAAATGCAATATGAAAAAAGAGAAAAAGTAAAATTGCTTATTTTAAATAACAAAAATAAAATATTAAAAATTCTAGATATTTCTTTAGGTGGAACAAATTTTGCTTTAATTGAGCCAAAAGAAGTATTAGTAGAAGCAGTAAAAATGCAAGCACCTAAAATTATACTTGTACATAATCACCCCAGTGGAGACCCAACCCCAAGCAATGACGACTTTCGAGTAACAGATAGAATTTACGAATGTGCAGACATAATGGGAATTCAATTATTAGACCATATTATAATAGGGGATGGATTATATGATAGTGTGATGAGAAAAACCAAAGACAAAAAATATGATAAATGAAAGGATTGAGAAAAATGAAACTTTTTGGATTTGGAGGAAAAGATATTGGTATAGATTTAGGTACTGCCAATATATTAGTGACGTTAAAAGGAAAAGGAATTATTTTAAAGGAACCATCAGTTGTAGCTATTGACAGAAGGAATGGAGAAATATTAGCAACAGGACATGAAGCAAAAGAAATGCTAGGAAGAACACCAGACACAATTAAAGCCGTAAGGCCAATGAAAGATGGAGTTATTGCAGATTTTACTGCAACTCAATTAATGCTTAAAAATATTATAAAAAAGATATGCCAGAGATATAATGCAGGAAGGCCAAGAGTTGTTGTAGGAGTCCCTTCTGGAATAACAGAAGTAGAAGAAAGAGCAGTAGAAGAATCTGTATTACAAGCAGGAGCAAGAGAAGTATATCTTATAGAAGAACCAATGGCAGCAGCAATTGGAGCTAATTTAGATGTAGCAGAGCCAACTGGAAATATTATTGTAGACATAGGAGGAGGAACTACGGAAGTAGCTGTTATTTCTTTAGGAGGAATTGTAGTGAGTAATTCCCTAAGAATAGCAGGAGATGAATTAGATCAAGACATATTAAATTATGTTAAAAGAGAAATGAATTTAGCAATAGGAGAAACAACTGCAGAACAAATAAAAATCGAAATTGGTTGTGCGCTACCACTAATGACAGAAGCAAGTATGGAAATAAGTGGTAGAGATTTAACAACAGGATTACCTAGAAATGTAGTAATCACTTCTACTCAGGTTGAAGAAGCAATAAAAGAGTCAGTAATGGAAATTGTAGAAGTAGTTAAAGCAACATTAGAAAAAACACCTCCAGAATTAGCAGCGGATATTGCAGAAAAAGGAATTGTTCTTGCAGGAGGGGGAGCTTTAATTAAAAATATCGATAAATTATTAAGCATAAAAACAGAAATGCCGGTATATATTGCAGATGAACCATTGGAATGCGTAGTAAAGGGAACAGGAAAAACAACTGAAGACTTAGAAAAACTAAGAAATGTACTAATAAATGCAAGAAAAAGAAGATAAAAAATAAGTATTATCTGGAATGGAGGGAAATATGTATAAGAAAAACACAACAAGCATTATAGGAATTATTATAACTATACTTATACTTATACTTATTGTAATATTTTCCAATATGAAAGAAGAAAATAAATCTTTTTTAGAAGGTACTATGAGCAAAATTGTTATGCCAATTCAAAATGGATTAACATATTTGAAAAATAAATTGGCAGGAAATGATTCATTTTTTGAAAATTTAGATAGTATTAAACAAGAAAATGAAGAATTAAAAAAGAAAAATAGCGAATTAGAAGAAAGTTTAAGAGAATTAGAAATTATAAAATCTGAAAATGAAGTACTTAAAGAATATATGAAAATGACAGAGAAATATGCGGAATATAGTACAGTCCCAGCTAATGTTATTAATAAAGATACTAGTAATTATAGTTACACTATAGTTATTAATGTAGGAAGCAACAATGGAATTCAAAGTAATATGGCTGTTATATCAGAAAATGGGCTTGTAGGTTATGTTTTGTCAGTAACAGACACAACTGCAAAAGTACAAACAATTATTGATCCTGCTAGTAGTGTTAGTGCGAATATTAGCACAACAAGAGATACTATTGTCTGTAGAGGAATCTTAGAAAATACAAATAAAATAAGAGCAACATATATTCCAACAGAAGCAAATTTAGTAATTGGAGATTCGATAGAAACATCTGGAATGGGAGGAATATATCCGAAAGGAATTCATATAGGAACAATTACTGAAATTAAGAACACAAAAAATCCTATTGATAGATATGCATTAGTAGAAACAGCCGTGGACTTTTCAAAATTAGAAACAGTTTTAGTAGTCACAATGCAAAACACATAAAACAGGAAGGAATGGTTTGATATATGAAGAAAATAGCAGTCACAATTTGCATATTTATACTATTCCTTATTTTATATTTCTTGCAAGCTAATTTTTTTACATGGTTTAATATAGCAGGAGTAAAACCAAACTTATTTATATTACTAGCACTTACATTAGGACTATTTGTAGGAAGAGGATATGCAACAGCTATGGGATGCATAATGGGACTTTTGCTAGACATTTTTATAGGAAGAACATTAGGAGTTTATAGTATTATGCTAGGATTTATGGGATATATAGGAGGACAACTAGAAAAGAAATTTTCAAAGGATAGTAAAATTACAATTATTCTTATGATAGGTATATGTACCTTTTTATATGAGATAGGAATTTATATTATAAATGCTGCAGTGTTAGGAATAGACTTAGAAATATTTGCATTTTTAAAAATAAATTGTATTGAAATATTTTACAATATTATTTTAACAATTATTTTATATCCACTAATAAAGAGAGGCGGTTATTATATACAAGATATATTTAGAGGAAATAAAATATTAACAAGATATTTTTAAAATTTTCTAAAAAATACGATATTACAAATATTAGTAAACAATTAACAAAAATTAAGAAAGGAAAGAAAAAATTGGGAAAAGACAAACCAAAAGAACATATAAAATTGAGATATAATTTAACAAGTATTTTCATTTATATTTGTGGTGTTATAATGTTATTACAACTTTTTAACTTACAAATCACACACGGAGCAGAATATAGAGCTACATCAAATACAAGGTTAACTAGGGAAACAGTGCTTCAGGCAGCTCGAGGTAGAATCTTAGACAGAACAGGAAATGTAATTGCAGGAACAGAAATGACATTTGATTTAGAGTTATATAAAACCAAAATAGAAGATCAAGATTTAAATGAAAATATATTAAGAATTATTCAAGTACTAGAAAAAAATGGAGATAAATATATTGATTCTTTTCCAATTACAATAGAACCATTTGCTTATACTTTTTCCACAGAAGAAGGACTAGCAAACTTTAAAAATGAAAATGAAATTCCAGAAACTGCAACAGCAGAAGAAGCGTTTCAGTTTTTTAAAGAAAAATATAAAATAGAAAATGAAAATATCCAAGAAGCAAGGAAAATAATGGCTATTCGATATGAAATACAAGAAGCAGGGTATAGTGTTACAAAACCAATAACAATTGCGAAAAAGATTAAGAGAGAAAGTGCGATAGAGTTTAGTGAAAGAAATGCAAGTTTTTCAGGAGTTACAATACGAGTTCAATCTGCAAGAACATACCCAAAGGGTAGTCTAGCTTCTCATATTATTGGATATATTGGAAAAATTGATGAAAAAGAATATGACACAAAGAAAGATTCTGGATATTCTATGAATGATTACATAGGGAAAACTGGAATTGAGCTAATGTTTGAAGAATATTTAAGAGGAGAAAATGGAATTAGACAAATTGATATGGACGTAGATGGAACTACTTCTGGAGAATATGTATACCAAGAAGCAACTGCTGGACATGATGTAGTACTTACAATTGATGCAAACTTACAGGAAGTAGCAGAAACAGCGTTAGCTAATAATATTGCCAAAATTAGTCAAAACGGATATGAAGTTCCTTCAGGTGCAGTTGTTGTTATGAACGTAAATACAGGAGAAGTAATTGCTATGGCAAGTTATCCTGATTATGAACCAATTCAATTTATGGATGGAATAAGTAATGAAAAATGGAAAGAATATAATGATAAACAAGCTTTGTATAATAGAGCAATATCTGGAACTTATGCACCAGGCTCCATTTTTAAAATGGTTTCTGCAATAGCTGGACTAGAAACAGGAGTTATTACAACAACAGAAAAAATACAGGATAGAGGAATATATCCGGAAGGACACAATCCTGTATGCTGGATTTGGTCGGATTATAGAGGAACGCACGGGTGGCTAAACGTATCTGATGCTATTAAACATTCATGTAATTACTTTTTTTATGAAGTAGGAAATCGAATGGGAATTGATAATCTTGCCAAATATGCTACTTATTTTGGATTAGGGCAAAAAACAAATATAGAATTACCCGGAGAAAGTTCGGGAACACTTGCATCTAGACAAAACTATGAGGCACAGGGGAAAACATGGTATTTAGGGAATACTTTATCAGCAGTAATAGGACAAGGAGAAAATAGTTTTACACCACTTCAAATGGTAAGATATATTTCAATGATTGCTAATGGAGGAAAAAGAATAGAGCCAACAATCATAAAAAGCGTTATAGATGCTAATGGAAACGAAGTAAACAAAGAAGAGTTAAATACATTTGTAAATGAAAAATTAGGTATTACAGAAGAAATTGTGGAAGATTTAAATATAAAAGAAGAAAATCTAGAAGCTGTTAGAGAAGGAATGAAGGGAGTTACTACGGAATCTGGTGGAACAGCATACTCCATATTTAGAAATTTTAATATAGAAGTAGCTGGAAAAACAGGTTCTGCGCAAACAGGAACTTCGTATACTAATGCATGGTTTGCTGGATTTGCACCATATACCAATCCAGAAATAGCAGTAGTAGTTTTTGTAGAAAATGGTAAACATGGAAGTAGCACCGCAGAAGTAGTAAGAGATATTATTAAGGAATACTTTGGAATGAATGCAGGAGATGTAAATGAAAGCACAACTGCTATTCCCGCTACTGGAGAAATTAGATAGAAAATTTTGAAGTTAATATCAAATTTGCTTGCAAATAAAAATTAAAAAGAAAAGAGGAAGAAAAGTGAAAGCCAAAATTCGTATTAGCCAAAAACAGGACAAAATAATAATTCATATTAATGAAGAAGCAGAAATGGAAGAAATAGAAAAAGAACTAAGTAAAAAAATAAAAGAATTAAAAAAACTATATCAAGAAGAAAAAACACCTATTTATGTAACAGGAAAAGTACTAAAAAATAAAGAAATAGAAGAAATTAGAGAATTAATAAAGAAATCAATTGATGTAAAAATTGAATTTGAAAGTCCAACTATATTAGGGCTTCATGGAATAAAAAAGACATTTGAAAGAGAAATACAAAATTCTGAAACGAAATTTTATAAAGGTTCTTTAAGATCTGGACAGAAAATGGAATATGAAGGAAGTATTATAGTGCTAGGAGATGTAAATGGAGGAGCAGAAGTAATTGCTGGAGAAAATATTGTTGTATTAGGAGCCCTAAGAGGATTAGCACATGCAGGTGCAAAGGGAAATAAAAAAGCGATTATTGCAGCTAATGATATTGAAACACCACAACTTAGAATTGCAAATATAGTAAAAGAAATAGAAAAAGAGGAAGTAGGTCAGAAGCACCAGTACGCTTTTGTGGAAGAAGACAAGATCGAATTAGAATAAGTATATATAGAAGCTTGACATATCTAATTTTATATATTAAGCTTCTATTTTTATTGTATAGGAAAAATCTACTTTTATCTTGAACAGATGTAGATTTTTCTGTATACAACAAGGTTAAGTTACTTAATAACTGTCCTATAATTAGTGTACAAGCAAATAAATAAATATTAAAATTATTTATTAAGACAATAAGAGCAAAAGCAAAACAATAAACAAAAATGAATCTTGTATTCCGTCTTGATAAAAGAAAAATAACAAACAAATTAATAAAATATCATCAAAATGAAATTCTAATCCAAAAATTTCTAAATTTTGTTCATCCTTTATCTTTATCACCACCAATGGAATTAAAAGCTTCAAAAGCTTTACTTAAATTTAAAAATTGTATATACTGTTCTAATTTTTCTTTTCTTACATCATTTAAATAAGGCTTTAGTGATAGTAATAAATTTGTCCTAGGATCATTTTTATTATTCACTTTGTCCATAATTGATTTTATTTTTAAGAGCATTTCAATATCAATATTAGGAATAGATGAGGAAGTATTTGAACTTTCATTGGAACAGTCTGATTTATCAGATGATGAACTTGATTCAGAAGAATGGAAATGGCTTAGAGCATCTTTTATATTATCTGGTAGAGAATTGTTATTTACCATTGTACTGAATTGTTTTAAAAGACCTGACATATCTTCTTCACTCATTATACTTCCTCCTTGTATAATTATTTATGATTATTATCACATGAATTATTTTTATTATTTAAAATTTGATTTGCCATAGCAATTCCTTTTTCCAAATCTTTTTTGTCCATTTTAGCTAACATTGCCATAATTTGATTCATATCCAAATTATTCATTCAATCTCAATCCTTTCTAATAATACTTTTATATATCAAAGTATATGCCATTTCTCTAATAAGTATGTTATATATTATGCCAAAAAAACATATATGTTACAGAAGACAAAAACTAAAAAATAAAATCGTGTAAACTAGTGAAAACTTGAAGAATTTTAGGGAATAAGCTTGCAAAAGTTTACATAAGCGTGTATAATTATATATGATAGAAAAATATGCAAAAAAAAGCAACATTTGTGTTATTATACAGAAAATTCATTTATTTATATATAGGAGGATAACTATGACAAAGGTGATAAAAAAAATAATAGCAACAATGCTTTTAATAAGCTTAACCTGTATTAACTTCATATTTGTTGGAAGCTATTTTACAGGGGAAGTAATTGCTATGGCTGAAAATTCTAAATTAGAGTCTCAAGAAATAAAGACGAATAATAAAAATGTAGAATTTGATGCCTATTTTATTGTGGATGAAAATAGAGTGCATAGTATGAATGCAGACATAGATGCTACAGATGCGAAAATGTATTTAAGAGTTAAAGTATTAGAAGGATATTTAAAAAATGCACAAATTAATTTTTCAAATACAAATTTTGAAATGAGTGATCAAATAAGTAATTTACAATTGGTGCAAAGTATAGATACAAAAAATAATATAATACAATTAAATCCGATTGAAAAAGGTATGGAAGTAGAATTAGAAATTCCAATTACTGCAAAAAGAGGAAATCCATATGAAATAGGAAACTTAAGTATGGAAACAACTGTTAAATTAGAAGGAGATTATATAACAGAACAAGGAGAAGAAGATAAGGTAAGTAGCGAAATAAAAACATTTTTACACTGGACAGGAGAAATAAATTCGCTTTTATCACAAGAAATAGTAAAATATATTCCATTTGAAAATGAAAACCAAAATGGTGTTTTAATACAAACAGCTATAAAATCAAAACTAGATAATGGGAAATTACCAATAAAACAAACAGATGTATATATAACAGTTCCAACAATAGAAGGAAAACTTCCAGATAATGTAGGAGTAGTAATTCAAAGCACAGAAGCAACAAACGGTAATGATAAAACGCAAACAAACTATGAATACAATAAAGAAAATAGTCAAATACATATAGTAGTAACAAACAATGAAATTGAAAATAAAGTTGCTTGGGAAAAAAGTGGAGAAGATGAATATTTAGTAACTTATCTATTTTTGTTAGAAAAGGGAAGTGAAAATCCAAGTAAAATAGATATAAAAGCTCAAAATGAAATAACAGCATATACTAATGCAAAAGCAACTAGAACAATAGAAGAAACAATTATTTTAGAAAAAGAAATTGGTAGTGCTATATCTGGAAATGTTCAAACCAATCCAGAAAGCTTGTATAAAGGAGCAATGTATGCTGCAAGTAACTATGAGACGGAATACGAAGTAGAAAGCACAATTAATATTATTGAAGGTAACCTTGCAGAAACAATTTTAATAGAAAATAAAGAAGACATATTTATACTTAAAGATGGAACCGAAATAGAAGCGGGAAATAATACTTATTACAAACAAACTAAAATCAACAAAGAAGATTTTGAAAAAGTATTGGGAACAGAAGGAAAGATTTATATTTACAATGAACAAGATATTCTACTTGGAATTATAGACAAAAATAGTGATATAGATGAAAATGGAAATTATTTTATAGATTACAGCACAAAACCTACAAAATTAAGAATGCAAACAACTGATGCTTTAGGGGATGTCTTAGGAGCTAACATTCAGATTATACAGAAAAAGGCAATTTCCGCAAAAACTACTTATGATGCAGAACAAATTAAAAACATAGAAAAATTAAAAGTAATTATAAATACAGAAGGAATAGAAGACTTTGCTGAAATTGAACTAAAAGAAACAGAAAATAAAGCAGATATAAAACTAAATAACAATATTGTTAGTTTATCTACTATGCAGGCAAATTCAATAGAAATATTAGCTACATTAAAGACTAGTGATATAAGATACGAATTAAGTAATTCTCCAATACTAGAGATTGTTCTTCCAAAAGAATTTAAAAATGTGACTGTGGGAGAATTATCTTTGCTAAACGAAGACGAATTAAAAATAGAAAACAAACAAGTAAGTATAAATGAAAATGGTGAAACTGTAATTACAATTAGACTTAATGGAAAACAAACTGTTTATAAAATGCAAGATACCACTTTGCTAATTCCAGTGCAAATTCCAGACATGAAAACTATCCCAAGTAAAACTGTTGAACTAAAGGCAAAATATACAGACAGCCAAACACAAAAGCTAGAAGAAAAAACTATAAAATTAGAACTGGTTTCTAAATATGGTTTATTTACACTAAATCAAATTGATGAAGGAATATTTGAAGAAAATGTACAAACCGTATTACCAGCTAAAACAGAAAGAAAAACAATAACTATAAAACAAAAAATCATAAATAATTATGAAGATATACTAAGTGGAATAACTATATTGGGAAGAATTCCTAGTTTAGAGAGTAAAGACCAAAATGGAAACTATATAGGTAGTGAATTTGATAGTGTATTAAAACAGAATGTACAAATAAATTCAGAAAATGCAAAAATTTATTATTCAGAAGATACAGGAATAGAAAAAGATGCAGAAGGTTGGAAAGAAAATGTAACTGACTTCTCAAACATAAAATCTTTTAAAATTGTATTAGAAAATTACGAAATGCCACAAGAAGCTATACTAGATATAAGCTATATAATAGAGATAGAAGAAAATTTGGACTATAATAAAAAAGCTTATGCTTTTAGCTGTATAGATTATATCTATGAAGGTCAAAACAAACAAAGTACTTCTAAAATAGAATTAGCAACAGAAACAGTAAATGGAAGTGACATAATTGAAGGCGAATCTAAGGTAGAAGAAGTAAACGGTTTAAAATTAGAAACTATGGTAAAGAGTGGAGGAGCTATTTTAAAAGAACAAGAAACTGTATATACTGGTCAAATAGTAAAATATATTGCTAAAATAACTAATACAACAGACCAAGTAATAACAGGAATTTCTTATGAAGCAAAAATTCCAGAAGGAACTACTTTTGTGGAAGTAAACGAAAATTATGAATATGAAGATGAATATTATACAGAAAAAGAAAATGTACAACTTGTAAAAGCAGAAAATATAGAAATTCCTGCTAATGGAAGTATAAATGTACAATTTGAAGTAAGAGCAAAAGAACAGGGAGAAATTTATAGCGAAATTAAAATAACAAAAAATAATATTACATCAAAAGCTCAAACAATAAAAAATAAAGTAGAAGAAGGAAAAATTCAGTTAACAATTCGTTCGGTTGATGATGAATCAATTATAAAGCAAGCGGGAGATGGAATGGCTTTACTAATTGATGTAGAAAATTTAACTGAAGAAACATTAAAAGATGTAATAGTAAGATTTAATAATCCTCAGGGAATTACTTATAAAAAAGCAAGAATTGTTTCAGGAGGAGAAGAAATTGCATTAGAGCAATATAATAGCAATAACACTACAGGTGAAATTAGTTGGAAAATAGATCAAATTGCAGGAAAAGAGACAAAGAAAATTTATGTAGATGTAAGAATTGATGATATGGATTTAGAAGAACAAAGTAGAGAATTCAATTTTTTAGCAAAAGTAACAGAAAGTCAGAATAAAACTTACACTTCTAATGAATATGAAAAAATAGTTTATCAAGGAAAAACAAAAGTAACTGTAGTAAAAACAACTAATAATGTAGGTCCAGTAAAACACGGAGATGAAATTGTTTATACAATATCTATAAAAAATGAAGGTAAAGTAGATGCAAAAGATATTAGGATGACAGAAAGATTATCTGAAGGATTAGAGGGAATTAGCATTTCCTATACAAATTTTGAAAATACAGAAGACACAGAAATTTCAGAGGAAGAAGATGACAATTTAGGTATACCAGAAGACAATTTTGGAAATCCAAATGAAACAGATGAAAATTATAATCATTTTGATGAGTTTGGAAATATTGAAAAAGGATCCGCAGAGGGAACATATAAATTTACAGAAGTAACAGGAGGACTTTATATTCCATCAGGAGAAACTCTAGTTATTACAGTAAAAGCAAGGGTAAACCTAGAAGGAAAAGATAATATAGAAGAAGTAAGCAATTTAGTTACTGTTGCAGGAATTAATATAGATGAAACTAGTTCTAATGAAGTAGCAACAGAAGTAGAACAAACAACAGAACCTGGTGGAGAAGATACAGATAAAACTTATAAAATAGCAGGTACTGCATGGGTAGATGCAAATCAAAATGGAATAAGAGAGACTGAAGAAGATATATTAGGAAATGTTCCAGTTAAATTATACGATGGAACAACAGATACTATTGTAAAAGAAACAATAACAAATGAAGATGGAAAATATGAATTTACAGACTTAGCAAAAGGAAGATACATTGTTATTTTTGAATATGATGTAGAAACATACAATGTAACTGCATACCAAGTAGCAGGAGTAAGTAAAAGAATAAACTCAGATGTTATTGTAACAACCAAACAAATAGAGGGACAAGAAAGAACAGTAGCTGCAACAGACATTATTGAAATATCAAATAGTGATGAAATAGATATTGACATGGGGCTATATGTAAAACCAAAATTTGATTTGGCATTAAATAAGACGATTAACAAAATTACAGTACAAAATAAACAAGGAACTAAAACATATGAGTATTCAGGTGAAAAACTAGCAAAAATAGAACTTGTTGCAAAATATATTACAGGTACAAATATAATTGTAGAATACAATTTAGCAATTACAAATGAGGGAAATGTAACAGGCTATGTAAGTAAATTAGTAGACATATTACCAGATGAACTAAGATTTAGCTCAGACTTAAACCCTGACTGGTACATGACTGCTGAAGGAGAACTACATAACTTAACCCTAGAAAAACAAGGAATTGAACCAGGAGAAACAATTGATATTGCATTAGTTCTTACAAAAGCAATAACAGAGGATGATACAGGAGTTATAGCTAACCTTGCAGAAATTGGAGATAGCTATTGTGTAGAAGGAATGGAAGAATACGATTCAATTCAGGGAAACAAAAATACAAAAGAAGATGATTTTAGTACAGCAGAACTTATTATATCTATAAAGACAGGTCAAGAAGTATTTATGGTTACAATTATTATAATATCACTTATTGTATTTACATCAGGAGTTATATTAATTAAGAAAAAGGTTTTAGGATAAAGGAAAGGAGGACTGAAAACATGGAGACTAAAAAGAAAATTAGTATATTATTTTACATACTAATTTTGGTAATACTAATTTTAGGAATCAATGTGGTTTATGCGGAAAACAACATAGGAATTGGAACCGAGATAGAAATGACATATAGCAAATTACAATCTCGAAATGACATTCTATGTATACAACATGGCCAAAGCTTAAAAGGAGAAATAACTTATAGAGTAACCGATATTGTAAATATAGGAACAGGCTATGGAACATCCAATATTCTAGAAGCAAGAATTGAAAATGGAACAGCAAGTAAAGAAGATAGACTAAATGCAAAAATGGCATATTTAGCATATGAAGCAGTTAAATCAAATAGTGAATATAATGAGAGTTATCCAAGTACTTTACAAAAACTTATTTGGAATGAAAGTAATGGATATAGTAATTGGTACAAAAATGTAGGAAGAGAGCTACTACAAAACGAATACAGTCCAGGAAGTAGTACAGGAATGACAGACAAAATGAAAGAACTTAATGCAAAAGCAAGCACATATGCAGATTTTGCTGAAAAATATGTAGAGTTTTTAAGAGAAAATGGAAATGTAGGAATTAAAAGAACATCTCAAACTCAATTAGAAACACAGAACTATAATAATAAAGCATATATTGGTCCATTTACTTATGACTTTGTACAAGTAGAAACAAACTATGATAATATACCACTTACTTATGGAAACTTAAGAAGTATTAGAATAGATAACACACTAATTCAAACAGTGCTTGTAAAAGATGGAAATACATATAGAGAAATCAATGTAAGTGAAATTCAGCCAAATCAAAGCTTCTATGTGGAAAAAATAGAAAACTTAAATGATGATAGTAGAATAACTATAACACAAAATGCACAAACATATCATGCACGAATATTTTTCTTATCTGCAGGTAGCTGGCAAAAATTAATTATGGTTAAAGGAAAAGTAGAAGGAATTTCAGTAACAGAAGAAATTGGTAAAATTGCTGATTTTGACTTAGCTTTGAGAAAATATATTTCTTCTATTAATGGAGAAACAATTACAACGAGATACCCAAATGCAGTAACAGACAGATTAATAAATGGAACTGAGACAACTGCTGAATATCATCATACTAAACAACCTATGTTAGTAAGTAAAGGAGATAGAGTTATATATTCTATTAGAATATATAATGAAGGAAAAATAGATGGATATGCAACTAAAATAACAGACTATTTGCCAGAAGGATTAGAATTTGTAGAAGGTAGCTTATTAAACCAAGCAATGGGCTGGACAGCACAAAAAAATGCAGATGGAACAACTACAGTAACAACAACACATTTAAGTGGAAGATTGCTTACGGCTTTTGATTTGGCAGAAAACAATTTAATTGAAAATTCAGTAGCAATTCAGATTGAATGTGTAGTTTCAGATACGGCAGAGGCAAATGCTATTTTAACGAATATTGCAGAAATTACCGAAGCTAAAGATATAAATGGAAATACATTTGATAGAGACTCGACTCCAGGAACTATCAATGGAGCAGTAGATGGTAGCTATAAAGATAACGAAATTTCTTCTGGAGCAACCTATATTCCAGGACAAGAAGATGATGATGACTTTGAAAAAATCAAAATAAGACCAGAAGTAGATATAACAGGAATTGTATGGATAGATGAGCCAAGAGACAAAAACATGGAAAAAAACGGATTGATGGATGATGGAGAAGAGCTTGTAGATGGGGTAAAAGTAACATTATATGAAGGAAATACTGTTATTGCAACAACTACAACTGTTAATGGAGAATATAAATTTGAAAAAGTACCAGCGGGAAGAGACTATAGAATTGAAATAGAATACAATGGAATGAAATACACAACAACATATTATTTAGTGGCTGGAGAAAACAATTCCAAAGGAGAAGAGGCTGAAACTTTAAGAAGAGAATTCAATACGAAATTTAGAGAAATTTCACCTTCAAGTGGAATTGAATATCAAAAAGAAGACGCCTTAGATGACACAAGTTTTGCAAAAGCAACTGCTATAACAGATGGAAAAGATGAGTTTAAAATAACAGCTTCTACAGATGCTACATATCAAAGAGATGCGACTTTACAAAATCTTTCTAGTAATGCTGTTGTAAACTTTGGACTTGCAAGACGTACACCAGTAGACTTTACTTTAATGCAAGGAATACAAAAAATCAATATAAGTATTAATGGAAAAATATTTGAAGATGAAATTTCAGTTAACGATGTGGGAAATACTCTTACAGAAGATGTTATTAAAGGATATTTAGCAGAAAGAAATCAAATAAGAGAATACTACATTAAAAGATCAGACTATACTTATAGAATTGGAAATTATAAAGATTTATCAGAAATGGTGGATCAAGATCTAGATTTAAATAAAGAATTAAATATTGTAGTAACTTATGCTATTGTTATTTACAATCAAAATACAGTACAAGGAACAGTAAGTGAATTAGTAAACTATTATAGTGATAGCTATGAATTATTACTAGTAACTGATTCTCCAAATTCAAATGAAAGCAAATTTGAAACCCAAGTACTTCCAACGTCCTATGCTGGATACAATGCAGTAACAATTGATACTTCTACACTAGGAAATATAGAAGGAGCTCATGCAAAAGCAATTTATGTAAAATATCAAGTAAAAAAAGACAATGAAACAGATAGAAACATTTTACTTGGAAACAAACAAGTTATAAGCGAAATTAACATATATTCAGGTTATACTGAAAATGCTACTTGGGATTATGAAAAATATTACAATGGAACAATTGACCAAGATTCTGCACCAGGAAATGCAGACCCTACAGCAAGTATAAGAACATTTGAAGATGATACAGCAAAAGCACCAGGACTTGAACTAAAATTAGATGATACACCAAGAACTATTTCCGGAATTGTTTGGGATGATAGTAATACAGATGGAATAAGAGACGATGCAGAGACAAAAGTAAATGGAGTAACAGTACAATTTATTGAAACAAAAGAAACAAATGGGGAGACACAAGAATTTATATGGAAAGAAATGCAAACAGGTATTAATAAAGTAAGTTATGTAGGATTTGCAGGAGGTATTAACAGAGATATAGACACAAGTAAATCTATGCAATCAGGAGAATACTACTTAGAAGACTTTATTCCAGGAGATTATATCATTCGATTTAGATACGGAGATGATGTACAAACTATAAAAATAGAATTAAACAATGGTACTTCATATAATGGGCATGATTACCAAGCAACAACAGTAAATGCAGGAAATGATGACACAATAGATTCAGATGCAACAGACAATGCAGAAAGAAGAGAACAAGTAAAAGAATATGCAAAATTAGTTAATAACAATAAAGGAAATATTTTAGCATCACCTTATGCGAACCCAGTAGATGAAGTAAAATTGCAAGAACTGGTAGACAATACTTATATGAATGCAGATACTGATAAGTTTGAAGTAACAATAGAAACAGAGAATATATCTAATGTAGACTTAGGATTAAGTAAAACTATTGAAAATAGAATTATATTAGAAAAACAAGTAAGCCACATAACAGTTACTTTAAATAATGGTACACAATTTATAGATACAGATATTCCAGCTGAATCAAATGTATCAGGACTATTTGTAACAGGAGACAGGTTATGGATACAAATGGATAATGAAATTATCAATGGAGCAACTTTAGAAGTAACTTATAAATTAATTGTAAAAAATCAAGGGGAAGACATAGTATCAAATATTAAGCTAATTGATTACTTGCCAGAAGGTATGAGAGTAAACTATGCATTAAATAATGGATGGAGCGCAGTAGAAGCAGATAAACTAGATAGCATGATAGATATTAGCTTTGTAGATAAAGTAAAACAATACATTTCTACAGTTATAACTAATAGTGAGATCGACAGGCTGGCTCCAGGGGAAGAAAAGGAGATTACTTTAATAGCTTCAACTACTTTATCACCAGATAAAGATGATTATAACTATACAAACATTGCAGAAATTGTAGAATTTACAAGTGAAAACGGTAAACGAAATGAAGAAGGTATCCCAGGAAACCAAGATCCAACTACAGAAGAATATAAAGAAAACGATGCCGATCCATCAGAAGAAGTAATTATTACAAAGCCAACAGGTAATATGCGAATCTACTATGTGTTAGGCTTTAGTATATTAGTGGCCATTGGAGTTGGAATATTTGCAATTAAAAAGTTTGTAGTAAAAAAATAACAATCTAAAAAAAGAATAATGAACTATACTAAAAAAGTATAGTTCATTATTCTTTTTTTGACACAAAACGTATTCCCCTAGCAAAAAATGATAAAAATAGATTTTTTGTAACAAAAATGTAATAAAAATTTAACAAAAAGAATGTATAAAACAGAGTTTAAAAATCCGTAAATACAGAAAGCCATTTTTAAATTAAACCTTTGTAATAAGAAATAATAAGGGCTTGAATTCTAATAAAAATAAGCTAAAATTATGATAATACAAGAAAAATTAGGAGGAAGAGTCATGTCTAAAATTCTTAGTAAAATTATAGCTACTTGCTTAACTATTATAATGTTACTAACAAATATACTAATCATAGGAGTATATTTCGCAGGAAAAGTTGTAGCAATTGAAGATGGAAGCTTAGAAGCACAAAGCAGTACAACAAATCATCAAAATGTAGAATTTGATGCATACTTTAAAGAGGGAGAAACAGAAAAACATACAGGTGTATTTGAAGTAGGGGACAATAATGCCATATTGTATTTAAAACTAAATGTAAAAAAAGAAGGATACTTAAAAAATGCTAAAGTTACATTAGAAAATGCTAATTATGAAATTAATACAAATATAGGGGCATCACAAATCGTTCAAGAAATAAGTGAGAATCAAATCCTTTACAAGCAAATAGGCGGAGGAGTAGAAACAATTAGGCCATTAGAAATAAGAAAAAAACAAAGTGAAAGAAGTAGTGTAGAAGAAAGCGGAAAAGAAAGCAATGTTAAATTAGAAGCCATCTATATAGATAATGAAGGAAATGAAATAAAAATAGAAAAAACAGTACAAATACATATAGGATGGACAGACGAAAACAAAATAAATATTACAGAAGAAGTAGAAAAATATATTAAGAATGAAAACAAAATCATCCTCCAAAACAAAATAGAAATAGAAAGAACAGAAGGAAGCTTGGCAATAGAAAAGACAGAAATTGAATTAGAAGCAATAAAAATAGGAGAACAATACCCAGAAGAAATAGAAATCATAGCAAACAGCACAAAAGGAACAAACGGAAAAGAAGACGAAAAAGTAGAATTCAATCAAAATAACTATAGTTATAACAAACAAACCGGAAAAATAAATATACAAATTCAAAATCAAGAAGAAAATGGAAACATATGGACAGGCAAAGGAAAAGACAGTATAAGTATAATAAGCACATATGGACAAGAAGCATATGAATATATGGAAACAAAAGGACAAGAAGAAATAGGAATAAAAATAACAGCCAAAATGCAAATAAAAAATCATCAAGAAACAGTAGAAGCACAAGAAACATTAGAAAAGACAGAAACAATAGGGAATGTACAAGGGAAAACTATTGAAGAAAATATAAAAGCACAAGAAAAAGAAATAAACAAAGGGAAAATATATGCAAACAGTACAAATTCAGGAAATAATTATGAAACAGAATATAATATTAAATGGAAAACCAATATAAGCAAATTAGGAGAAACAATAAAATTAGAGAGCAACTCAGATGTATTTGTTGGACTAAATGATCAAACTAATATAGCATACTATAAGAAAACTACAGTAGAAGAATCAAACTTCCTAGAAATTTTAGGAGAAAATGGAAA
>CALXJM010000012.1 GCA_944388625.1 uncultured Clostridia bacterium | reverse complement strand
GTGTTTTAAATTTCATTGGTAATGGTTTTTTAGATATTTTTACCTTATCTTCTTCTAAAACTCCAGTATTAACAACTACTTTTTCTTTTCCAAAGGAAAGAATTACTAAGTTATTTCCTTGAGGAGATAACTCATCTACAAAGAAAGTTTTTTTCTTTTTGTCTCCTACAAATTGCTCTGTATATTCTAGTCTTTCAATAGTATATTTTGGAGATGTTTTTAGATATTCCTTCTCTGTTTCTTGAATTCTATATATAACAGTACTAACATCCTTAGGGTCTGTAATGCTAAAGTGTTTTCCTTGTAAATTTTCTTCCATTTTTACACCTCACTCCTTATTTTTTAAGTGATTTTATTCTTTTGTGCTCTTACTTAACATATATTATTATATAATTTTTGGTGTTTATTGTCAATACGTTTATGTAAACTTTTCGTTCTTATTTTAGTTTCATTTTTCTTTGCTTCTTGGCTTGTATGTAGAAATTTCTTGTAATTTTTCATATAATTCTTTTTCTTCTTTTGACAATTGTTTTGGTACTGTAATTTTTACATTTACAATTAAGTCTCCTCTTCCGCCTTTTCCATCTTTGTATCCTTTTCCTGCTATTTTTACTTTTTCGCTACTGTTCATTCCAGGAGGAATAAAAATAGAAATGTCTTCATCTAATCCACTAGCACTTACTCTTGCTCCTAAAGCCGCTTCCCAAGGTGCAATTGGTAAATCTACTAAAATATCACATCCTTGAAGTTTGAATTTTTTAGTATCTAGAATATTTACTTTTATAAATAAATCCCCACTTTTCCCTCCGTTTTGTCCGTTTTTTCCTTGTCCAATTAATCGTATTTTCTCTTTATTTCGAATTCCTGCTGGTACTTTTACGCTAAATGTCTTTAAATTTCCATCTACCGTTCTTAGCGAAATTCGTTTTTCTATCCCATAAAAAGCTTCTTCTATTGTTATATTAATTTCGGTTTCTATATTTTCTCCTTTTACAGGCACTTTTTTATGTTTTATTTCGGTTTCATCTCTACTTACTTTTTGGCTTCCAAAAAGTAAATTAAAAAATTCTGTAAAAATAGAGTCTTCACTTTCTTCTTCATTTACTGCATTTTTATTTTTCTTTTTATTTCCTACACGAGCATTCCACATTCTATCGTATTTTTTTTTGCTACTACTATCAGAAAGAACTCTATAAGCTTCATTAATATCTTTAAATCTTTCTTCTGCTCTAACATTACCCACATTTACGTCTGGATGGTATTTCTTAGCTAGTTCTCTATATGCTGTTTTTATTTGATTCATAGATACTCTACTGCTATCTAATTCTAGTATTCTATAATAATCTCGGAATATCATTTTTGCACTCCCCCACACATTTAGTAGCTGTATTATATCATACTCTAAGTATATTGGGAATACATTTACATAAAAAATTATTTCTTTTTATGCAAAGTTTATTATCATTTTTCATTTGCTAATTTTCTATTAAAAAGTAATTCATTTCTAGCTAATATACTATTTATATGTATGGCTTTATCTTTATTTATTCTATCTTTTATTTCAACATTGAGAAGATATAAAATTGCTTTGTCTATGTCTTCATTTGCTATTTTTCTTACTTCTTCTAAATCTTCCCATGTTCTGTCATCTCCAGTTGCATCCGCTATAAATAATATTTTAGCAAGTATATTCATATTCTTCTTTCCTGTAGTGTGAGCTGAAATAGCTTCTACCATATCTTCTGTAAAACCAAACTCCATTTTCCCTATGTGTGCACCAATTTTCGCATGTAGTAAACCTGGTTGTTGTCGTTCTATTTCGTCTATTGGCAATTGATTTGTTTCTGCATATTTTATCTTTTTTTCTTCGCTCCATTCTTTAGCTATATCATGTTCAATTCCTATAAGCTTTGCTTTTTGCTTGTCCACTCCATATTTTTCTGCTAACTCTTCACAGCGTTTTGCTACACATTTACTATGAAAAAATCTATTTTCTGATAATTGTTTTTTTACTATTGCTTCTATTTCTTCAAAATTCATTTATTCTCCTTTTCTAAAGGCGACTATGAGTCGCCTTTTAATATTGTTAAAAAATCTAATTTTTTATTTTTCTGTTGCTAAACAAATTAGTTTTTCTAATAATTCCGAATAACCAATTCCCTCTTGCTCCCATAATTTAGCATACATACTAATTTCTGTAAATCCTGGCATTGTGTTAATTTCATTTAAAATTACAGTTCCATCTTTTTTTATGAAAAAATCCACTCTAGATAAACCATTCCCTCCGATTACTTTAAAAGCTTTTATTGCAGTCTTTTTAATTTCATCTTCTGTTTTTTTATCAAGTTTTGCCGGAATTAAAGTTTTAGATTCTGCATTTTCATATTTAGCTTCATAGCTATAAAATTCGTCTGCTGGAATAATTTCTCCTGCACAGGAGGCAATTACATCTTCATTACCTAAAACAGAACACTCTATTTCTCTTCCAATTATACCTTCTTCAATTATAATTTTTGTATCAAATTTTCCTGCATATATTATTGCATTTTTTAATTCTTCTTCGTTTTTAACTTTTCGAATTCCTACGGATGAACCTGAATTAGATGGCTTTACATACATAGGATATTCTAACTCTTGGTTTATAAAACTACTTATTTCATTCAGACTTTTTCTTTCTTCTTCTAAATTATTTTTTACATGTATATATCCATCTTTGCATTTTCGAATATATATATATTTTGTTTGTGCAATTTCTGCTTGTGTAAATATCATTTTGGCATAAGCTTTGTCCATTGCTAAGCTAGAAGCTAAAACTTTGCACCCGACATAAGGCTTTTTAATTAATTCCAACATTCCTTGTATAGTTCCGTCTTCCCCATAAAGCCCATGCAATACTGGGAAAATAACATCCATTTGTTTTAAATAATCTATTGCATTTTCTATTTTAACTATTTTTTCTAATTTTTCTCCTACTTTTAAGTTTTTTATGTTATCTATTTTCTCTATGTACTCATACCAAGTTCCCTGTTCATCTATATAAATCGGATAAATTCGGTACTTATTTTTATTTAAGTTTTTTATTACTGATGTACCAGAAGCAATAGATACATCATGTTCAGTTGACATTCCACCAAAAATTACAGCAACTTTCATTATTTACACTCCTTCCTTTTTATAGATTTTCTAAAATTATATTAAACTTCATTGCATTTGATGCTTTTAACAGTACAACATCACCTTCTTTTAAACATTTCTTTAATTCTTCAGTTGCTTTATGGGTATCTTCACATTCGATAATATTATTTTTTGGCATTCCTAGTTCTTTAGCTCTATTTGCTATATCTTTTGCATATTCTCCCACTGTAATTAATTTGTCTATTTTATTTTTTGCTACTTCCTCTCCTACTTTTTCATGTAACTCCTTTGTATATTCTCCTAATTCAAACATATTTCCTAATACTGCAATTTTTCTATTTCCATCTACTTTGTGCAAATATTCTATAGCAGGTTTCATAGAATCATAATTTGCATTGTATGAATCATTAATAATTGTATAATTCTCTTTTTTTATAATTTCCATTCTTCTTTTTGTTAATTCTATCTGCTCTATTCCTTTTAGTATTTTTTCCATTGGAATTTGGTAATGGCTTCCTATGCAAATTGCACATAAACTATTATACACAAAATGGCTTCCTCCAATAGGAACTTTTACATTATATGTCTTATTTTCTATTTCTATCGAATATGTATTCCCCTCTTGTGTGCAATTTATATTTTTAGCCATATAATCGCTCTTATTTTCTATTCCGTAAGTTTTTATCGTATAATTAGGTTTACTTTCTTTCCATGTATGTAATAAATCATTATCATTGTTAATAACAACACATCCGTTTTTTTCTAAACCCTCCAATATCTCTAATTTTGCTTTCAATATATTTTCTCTAGTTCCTAAATTTCCTATATGTGCTGTTCCAATATTAGTAATAACTGCTAGAGTTGGTTTTGCAATATTTGTAAGTGTTTGAATTTCTCCAAGGTGATTCATTCCCATTTCTGTAACTAATGCAGTATGATTCTCTTTTAAACTTAAAATTGTTAATGGTAATCCTATATGGTTATTATAATTTCCTATATTTTTATGTACATCATATTTCTGTTTAAGAACACTTGCAATTAAATCTTTAGTACTGGTTTTCCCTACACTACCAGTAACTGCAATAACTGGTATATCGTATTGTTGTCTTTTATATGTTGCAAGTTCTTGAATTGCTTTTAATGTATTTTCAACTTTAATAATTACTTTGTCTTTATATTTCTTTAAAAGTTGTCTATCAATTTCTACTTTCTCTATTAAAACTCCAATTGCACCTAACTTTATAGCCTCTTCCCATAGAGTGTTTCCATTAAATTTCTCTCCTTTTAGTCCAACATACATGTCTCCTTCTTTTAATTCACGGGTGTCTTTTACAAAATCTTTTAATATTGTTTCCTTATCTCCTGATAGTAAAGCCCCTTTACAAATTTCGGCCGCCTTTCCAGCCGTAAGCATTTTTGTGTTTTCCATGCTTACTCTCATTCCTTTCTACAGTATATAATAAGTTAAAATTTGACCTATTATAATCTTTTCTCTGTTTATCTTATAAAGAAAAACTAAATCTAGTTTATTCTATTTGCTCTTTATTTTATAATATATGATTATATAAATCAACCTGCAATTTGTCTTAGTTTGTTTTGGACTTATTGTATTTTTCTTCTCTTTGGTATATACTAAAAATAATTTATAGGTGGAGGCTTTTTATGATAAATATATACTATACCGATTTAGAAACAAATGAATTTACAGAAATTAACGAATTTAGAAAAGGAGCTTGGATTCATTTAGTAAACCCTTCTGAAAAAGAAATTAGTTTTGTATGTAATAATTTGAACATTGAAGAAGATTTTATTCGATATCCTTTGGACTTTGAAGAAAAAGCTAGAATTGATACAGAAGATGATGTAAAACTTTTTATTATTGATGTACCAATTATTGAAGAAAAAGATGATGATACTATTTATACAACAATGCCTCTTGGTATGATTGTTGTTCGTGATGATTTCTTTATTACAGTTTCATTACATGAATGTAAATTTATGGATGATTTTATAAATAGTAGAGTGAAAGGATTTTTTACTTACAAAAAAACACGTTTTATTTTACAAATTCTTTACACAAATTCTTCTGCTTTTCTTTCTATTTTAAAACAAATTAATAAAGAATCAGAAGCAACCGTTTTCTTATTGCAAAAATCTATGAAGAACCGAGAATTAATTCAATTACTAAATTTAGAAAATAGCTTAGTATATATAGCAACATCTCTTCGTTCTAATGAAGTAGTTATGGAAAAAACATTAAACGGAAAAGTTATTAAATTATATGAAGAAGATGAAGATATTCTAGAAGATGCAATTGTAGAAAACAAGCAAGCTATCGAGATGAGTAAAATTTATAGTGATATTTTAAGTGGAACTATGGATGCATATGCTTCTATTATTTCTAACAACGTAAATAGTGTTATGAAATTTCTTGCAGCTATTACTATTGTTCTTTCGCTTCCAACCATGCTTGCTAGTTTTTGGGGTATGAATGTAAATGTACCTTTTGCGCAAAGTCCCTATGGCTTCTTCTTCTTACTTTTAGCCTCTGTAATTCTCTGTATTCTCGTAGCTTTTTGGCTAAAAAAAAGAGACATGTTTTAAAGAGTGCATCGAAATTAAAAATTTCGATGCACTCTTTTCTTTAATGGTTTTCTACTTTTTCATTTTTATTTGTGGTAATTTTTATACTGTTAGTGTCCCATTTGGAGTATCTACTATGACAAGGATATTCTCTTCTCTTCCAGTTTCTGCATTGATATAAACCAGAAAATCTGTATCGTCTATTCTTCCTTTGAATTCATAACAAAGAATTTCTGTTTTCCATTCGGTCGGGATTACAGCTAATCCTTCACTAAATATTTCTAAATCTTGATTTAAAGAGCTTTTTGCTTGTTCTTTTGTAATTTTAGGTTCTGTTAAATTTCTTTCATAGTGTGAATTTAAATATCCAGTTGTTTCTATCCCTAATATTTCTCCATTGTCTAAGGCTATCTTTAGTTTAATTAAATCGGGATACATAACAATTCCATTTTGTTCGTAAGCATAATTTATTGTTACAATTCCATCTTGTTTTAAATAGTAAGTTTCTTTCATATTTTGGAAATTGTGGCTATTTAAGAATTCTTTTCCTTTTTGTATAGCCTCTTCATTTGAAATAACTTCTGCTTCTATGTTTCTATTATAATTCATTAACACAATGTGCCCACCTTTTTTTGAAATTGATACATTTAATGGATTATTTTTATCACCATTTTTTACTTGAATTCCAAAATCATATACAGCAATATTTCCATTTTCAATTAATCCATTAGAACTAATTTGATCTATCCTATCTTGTCCTACAAATTCTATTACTTTTTGTTTTGCAGTTTCTTCATCTATATCTTCTCCTATTAGACCTTTTTTTTCTGCGGATATTATATGTTCTGAATAGGCTCCATCATAAATCAATCCTGAATATTCTCCAAAATTTTGATTAATATTATTAAAACTATCTTGAGAAATATTACTTACTTGTTGTGCAAAAATTGTATTTCCTTTTTTCGTTAGTTCTCCCCAACTAATTTTTCCTTCATTCATTTCCAAAGATAACTGATTAAGAGTATTTTCCAAATCTACGCTATATTGATGTAATTGTTTTAAATTGCTAAAATCTTCTTCTGTTAATGCTTCATTATAAATATTTTTTCTTGAAAGTGAATAACTATATTCACTAACCTGATTTAAAAATTTAGCAGTATTTGCTAGTTCATTACTATTAATTGGTAATTGTGATAAATACACTTGTGCCAAGTTTGCCTCTCTCCATACTTCTGTTAATGTTTCTGCTCCATGCTCTGGAGTACTTGATATAAGAGATTTTGCCAAATATGTTTCGACATTTTGTATATAATCTACTAGTTCAAAAAAAGCAAAATTATATTGATTTTCCATTGTTTGCCTATATTCTGTTTGTTTTTTATAAGCAAATATTCCTGTCCCTATGCATATAGCGATTAACACTACAACTATAGTAAGCATGTGTCTATCTTTTAATCTATTTTTCCAGTCTAACATTTTTTCTTTAAAACTTTTCATACTTTTATTAATGTTAGTTAACACTAACATTTCCTCCTTTTTATTTATTTACAAAAATGATGTTTTCCTATTGTTTTTACAATAGTTCTCGACCAAATCCAACTACTAGTTGCAGTATTTGGATTAAAATAATAAATACAGCCATTTGTAGGGTCCCACCCATTCAT
The DNA here is from genome assembly GCA_944388625.1 of uncultured Clostridia bacterium. Classification (GTDB taxonomy): domain Bacteria; phylum Bacillota; class Clostridia; order TANB77; family CAG-508; genus CALXJM01. The sequence goes on along the minus strand of CALXJM010000012.1, from coordinate 18,627 downwards.
AGCATCCCTAGCCGCTTTATAAACACTTGAATCTTCTGCTATAGGTTCGTTAATTTGTCCGTCAGAGACTGCTGTAAAAGCTCCTGGTTGGTAAATAACACCTGCAATTGTATTTGGAAAATTAGGATCTTTTACTCGATTTAATATAACAGCTCCTACTGCTACTTGTCCTTCATAACTTTCTCCTCTCGCTTCTCCATTAATTGCTCTTGCTAAAAGTTGTATATCTGATGTAGAATTAGCCGAACTTTCTGCATATACTTTATTATTTTCTTGTTTCACATATAGAAAAGTAATTCCTATAAAAATAAACGATATTAGAAAAATACATATCTTTTTTTTCATTTTTACTCTCTCTTTCTTTCAATTTCTAATTTGTATTTTGTATAATTTTTTTCAAAATATACTTTCTTTGCTAAATTTTATTTGATATAATTTTTACATAATAATTTTGTTTATCAAATTTAAAGCATACCTTTTATAATGTATATAATTTATTAAAAACTGTATGGGGGATTTCATTATGAAAAAAATTTTAATTTTTTATGGCTCTTATGGTGGTGGACATTTGTCTGCTGCAAAATCTATAAAAGAATACATAGATACAAATTATTCAAACATAGAAACAAATTTAGTTGATTGCGTGGAATGTATTAATAAATTCTTAAATAAAGTCTCTACTAAAGCTTATTCTGATATGGCAAAACATGCGCCATGGGCATGGAAAAAAGTTTATTCCAGTTCGGAAAATGGTTCTCTTTCACATATTAGTAACACTGCTAATCGTATTATGTCTATCAAACTTCTAAAAATCATTCAAAATTTTGTACCTGATTTAATCATTTCTACTCACCCTTTTAGTAGTCAAATGTGTTCTATTTTGAAAAAGAAGAATAAATTATACTGTAAAATTGCTACTGTTATGACTGACTATGCACCTCATAATCAATGGCTTGTCAATTCTGACTATATTGATTATTATTTTGTTGCTCACTCTGGAATGAAAGAAAGTTTGATTTCTAGTGGTGTTTCCAAGTCTAAAATATATGTAACAGGAATTCCACTTTCAAATCGTTTTTTACTTCATTACGATAGAAAACAAATTTTGTCTGAGTTTGGCTTAAAAGAAAACAAAACAACTATTTTATTTTTCGCTGGAGGTGCATTTGGTTTAGGGAAATCTAAAACATATGAAATCTTACAATCCTTTATAGATTTTTTACCGGACTTTCAAATTGTTGCTATATCCGGTAAAAATGAAAAAATGAAAAAACGTTTTGATGAACTAGTAGAAACTACACATTCTAATGATACAGTTAAAATTTTAGAATATACAAACAAAGTACCTGAATTAATGAATATTTCTGATTTAGTTATTACTAAGCCAGGTGGATTAACAATTACGGAAAGTTTAGCTTCCGGATTGCCTATTATCATTATTAATCCCATTCCTGGTCAAGAAGAAGAAAATGCTAAATTCTTAGAAGAAAAACAAGTAGCCATTTGGATTAAAAAAGAGGATAATCCAAAAGATGTTTTAATGAGTTTATTTAATAATAAAGAAAAAATGGAAAAGATGAAAATTAATGCTAGCTTACTCGCAAAAAGAGATTCTACAAAGAATATTTGTAATATTTTATTAAACAATAAAGGAACTGATATAATAACATAAATTTTATTTATGTTGTTATATCAGTTCTTCTCTTTGTTTTTTAATAACTATATTTCTCTTCTTCCTTCTAAAGCTTTTAGCAAAGTTATTTCATCTGTATACTCTAAATCTCCTCCTACTGGAATTCCATGAGCTATTCTTGTTACTTTTACTCCAAAAGGTTTAATTAACTTTGATAAATACATAGCTGTTGCTTCTCCTTCTACTCTCGGATTGGTTGCCAGTATAATTTCTTTTATATTTCCTTCATGAATTCGATTTAATAATTCTTTTATTTTTATATCTTCTGGTCCAATTCCGTTCATAGGAGATATAGTTCCATGTAACACATGGTAAACACCTTTATATTCATGTGTTCTTTCCATAGCAATAATATCTTTTACATCTTCCACCACACAAATAATACTTGAATCTCTCTTTGGATTAGCACATATCATGCATGGATCTGAATCTGCTATGTTATAACAAATGGAACAATACTTTAGTTTATTTCTAGCATCTTCTATAGAGTGTATGAATTCTTCTGTTTCCTCTTTACTTAAATTTAGCATATGAAAAGCTAAACGAGTAGCAGTTTTATGCCCTATGCTTGGTAACTTTTCAAAACTTTCTATTAATTTTTCAATTGATGGTGAAAAACTTGACATTTTTAGCACATCCTTACGCTTCTACATTAATCCTGGTATATTATATTTTCCTAATTGCGCTGCTTGTGCACTGTCTACTTTGCGCATAGCTTCATTCACACAGCTTAAAATTAAATCTTGCAACATTTCAATATCTTCTGGATCTACAATTTCTTTTTTTAATTCTATTTTTTTTATCTGCTTATTCCCATTTACTGTTACGGAAATTGCTCCTCCTCCTGCTACTGCTTCAAACTCTCTTGAGGCTAATTCTTCTTGTGACTTTTCCATATCAGCCTGCATTTTTTTTGCTTCCTTCATAAGTTGATTTATATTCATTCCTCCAAAATTTCCACCCATTCCTGGGAAACCTCCTCTTTTTGACATTTTTAATCTCCTTTCTTTATTCTTCTATAATATTAATAGGTATTCCTAAATTTTCCAAATTTTTTTCTTCTTCTGCATTATCTTTTACGTTTTGTTCTTGAGAGATATATTTAATATTCATTTGTTTTCCACATTCTAAAGCAATCGCTGTTTCTATCTCTCTTTTATTGTCAACTGTTTCTAAAACAGTTTTCGCAAACCCTGTTAATGGCTTTGTAAATTGTATCCCTAATGTCATATCATTTATTTCTACAGCTTTTGAGTTTAAAAGATTTGTATAGAGTACTAACTTTCCACTCTTCTTTAGATTCTCTAGAACATTGATCCAATATTCTGCACTTTTTCCTTTTGATGTTGTTTCTTGTTTTTTTACAATACTTTTCGTTTGTACTTTTGGCTTCTCCTCATGTATTTTGCCGATTTTCTTGTTTCTCTTCTGTTTTTGTTTGCACTATAAAAGAAGTGTTTTTCATTTTATCTTCTAGTTTTTCTACTCGTTTTACTAAATCTTCACTATTTTCTTCTCTGTTAACACATGTTTTTATTAAACCTACTTCAAACATTACTTGTTTTTGTTCTTCCCATTTAATAGAATTATCTAATTCTGATAATTCATAAATAATTTTTATTAGTTGTTCTTTTTCTATTTTCTCTGCTAACTCACAAATTCCTTCTAGTTCTTTTTTATTATATATCTCTAATTTTCCTGTTGTTTTATATATTAAAATATCTTTAGTATATTTGATCATTTCCCATAGAAAATTATGAATATCTTTTCCTTCTTTTAAAACTTCTTGTGTACTTTCTATAACTCCTTCTATATTAGATTGTACTATATACCTTAACAATTTATGGATATAGGTAATTTCTGGAATTCCCACAAGTTCTCTTATTTTCTCTATCGAAATTTGGTTATCCCCGTCTTGCATGCATCTCTCTAGTATACTTAATGCATCTCTCATAGCCCCTTCAGACAAATTAGCAACTAATCTTAAAGCCTCTTCTGTAATTTCTATTTTACTTTCTTCACAAACAATTTTCAATCTCTTTATAATATCTTCTACACTTATTCTTTTAAAATCAAATCTTTGACATCTTGAAAGTATAGTTGCTGGCAGTTTTTGAGGTTCTGTTGTTGCTAATATAAATTTCACATGTTCTGGTGGTTCTTCCAAAGTTTTAAGTAATGCATTAAATGCTCCTGTAGATAACATATGTACCTCATCAATAATATACACTCTATATTTAGCCAATGTTGGTAAAAAATTTACTTCATCTCTAATAGCTCTTATATCTTCTACACTATTATTAGATGCCGCATCCATTTCTACTACATCCGTAAGTGATCCTGAAAGAATTCCTTTGCATATTTCACATTCATTACAAGGCTCCCCGTCTTTCAAATTTAAGCAATTCATAGCTCTTGCTAATATTTTAGCAGTTGTTGTTTTTCCCGTTCCTCTTCCTCCACTTAGTAAATAAGCATGTCCTATTCTCCCTGAAATAATCTGGTTTTTAATTGTTTTAGTTATATTTTCTTGCCCTACCATTTCTCTAAATGTTAAAGGTCTAAATGTTCTATATAAAGCTGAATATGCCATTTAAACAATCATTCCTTTCTTTAACAATTATATTGTAAGATATGATTGACTTTCATATTAACCTGCCTTAAACTTCAAATTTAGCCCCTTTATGGAAAGTGGATTTTCACATAAAAAAATCTATTTATCGCTGCTTTCTTCCGAATCTGACGAGGTTCATAGCTTTTTATTGAAATCTACTCTCCATAAAAGGGCTAACCCTTAAAGTATTTTTATTATATAATTTTATACGTTCGAAATCAAGTCCTTTAATTAAAATCTTCATTTTTGTTTATCAAAATCTTTTAAATACAATTTCTTTTAAGTCTGTTATATCATTTTTACAAATTCCCTCTTCTATTATATTTCCGCAGGGTAAATCTAATTCAGCATATGCCTTATATCTTACTCCAGAAGTTACTTCCAAAATAATATCAAAACCGATTTTCATAAATAAGTCTTCAGGTGTTACATTTGTTTCTTTTAATAAAGTACCATCAATTCTTATTTCCGTATTATTAGAAACATACTCTCCTAAATTTTCAATAGCACATCTTATTCCAACAATTCCTCCTTGATTTCCTATTTTTAATTGTTCTAAATTGCTTTCTGTATCTCCACTATATTCCACTTTTTGTTTAATACTATATTCTTCTTTGTTGATATTGGTATTAGAACCTTCTGCTATTGCTCTATAAAATTTTACTTCTCCTTTAGCTGGTTGCTCTTTTATCGTAATATTTTCTATAGAAACTTTTTTTATAAATACATCGTTATTGTTTTGATTATTTTTTTGGAAATTTAAGTAGATATCATTATTTTGTATTAATTCTAAGTTCCAGTTTTCTGTCGTTCCTTCTCTATTAATACCACTAGCCGTACTAACAATAGAAATTTTAGTTAGTTTAAACGGCATATTAGTTTCGCCTTCTACTTCATATTTTAGCATCAAAGTTCCTACAACACCAAATAAAATTACAAACAAACTACTTATAACAATTCTACGTAAAGTTCTCTTTTTCCCTTCTATTTGCATTTTTCCTCCATAATTATTTTCTTAAGCTTTTAAAGAATTTTTTCAAAAGTTCTTCACATTCTTTTTGTAACAAACCTTTTTCTACTAAAACCGTATGATTAAATTTATAATCTTGTAATAAATTTAATACTGATCCACAAGCTCCAGTTTTTGGATCTTCAGTTCCTATATAAATTTTATCTATTCTTGCATTTATTAAAGCTCCTGCACACATAGAGCATGGCTCTAATGTAACGTACATTTGGCAATTTGTTAATCTCCATGAATTTAATTTTTTACTTGCTTTCTGTATTGCTAAAATTTCTGCATGACAAGTTGTGTCATTTTTCAATTCTTTTAAATTATGCGCTCTGGCAATTACTTTTCCATCTTTTACAATAATTGCTCCTACAGGTACCTCTTCTTTATCATATGCTTTTTTTGCCTCTTTTATTGCCAATTTCATAAATTTTTCTTGCTCACTTTGCATACATTTCTCCTATAAACTCCAGTTATGAATACAATTATACCAATAAATCATATATTTTTCAACAATAATAATCTTCTTTTATTATCTAGATTGTATATAGATTAAATAATTTAATGAAAAACAAATCTTAATTAGTAAAAACTTACGAATTATTTGTAATCCGTAAGTTTTTTTAATGGTGCACCTAACTGGAATCGAACCAGTGGCCTTTCCCTTAGGAGGGGAACGCTCTATCCTACTGAGCTATAGATGCATATATTATAATAGCAAGTGAATATTTATTTAAAGATATCTTTTTTCTAAGAGGAAATTAAAATAAAAATAAACATTAATAATATGCACAAATATATTCTAAGTAAAAACTTAAACAAGTTGTGCAAAAATGATTAATTTTTTCAGTAATCCTCCTAGAAAATAAGACATCTATATGATTAGGCATTTAATTTTTCAATCAATTCGTCCACATTAATTCCATGCACTGCACAAGCTTCTTCTAATGTTTCTGCTTGTGAAGCTGGACAACCCAAACAATGCATTCCTGCTTCTAATAAAATATCAGCTTTTTCAGGTGCAACTTCTAATAGTTCGCCTATTTTCGTTGTTTTTTCTATTTTCATATTTTCCTCCTATATTTTAATTGTTATTTTTATTTACTTTATTATTTTATCATATTTTTTAAAAAAAGTATAGACAAAATATAGAATTTGTTATATTATACTTTTGAACTTACACTTTTTCCATTATTTTTTATGAAAGGAGTGATTTTATAGAGTTTTTAATTCATTTATTTTTTATTTCATTTTTATTTAATGTCTTTATTGTTTTTTATTTTTTATATTCCATTTTTGAAAATAAATTTTTACACAATGCACAAGGATCTAAATTAGACTTAAAAACTTCTAAGAAATCTTTTTAATTTTATATGGAGGCTTTTGTGAAATCTTTAAATTTTATTTTTAAAATTTCTCTTGTTTTTTGTTTTTCTATTTTTTCTTTTTCTTGTATGTATTTATTTTTTCATCCTTTATTTACAGCAACAGAAGTTATTATTCCTTATAGTTTTATGCCATTTGATATTTGCCAAAAAAATCCTGATTTATGGGAAAATTTAAAATATCTCTATATTATTTTTTACTTCTTTTGTAATTTAATTTTATTTCGTTTCATTTTTTTCTCTGTTTTTAAAAATTTTCCTTTTTGCAAAAATACAACTATAAATTATTCTCATACAGATAATTCTATTAATCTTTTAATAGGAACCGATTTTAAAAGTTCTAAACCTGTTTTTATTACTGAAAAAGGATTATATCAGAACATGCTCATTACTGGAACTATTGGCTCTGGAAAAACTAGTTCTGCTATGTATCCATTTTTAAAGCAACTTCTAAAATTCGAAAACCAAAATGATTATCAAAAAATTGGTATGCTTATTTTAGATGTAAAAGGTAATTTTTATAAGCAAGTCCAAAAATATTCTCAAGAATTTAATCGTGAAAATGATATTGTTTTAATAGAACTTGGTGGAAATATTCGCTATAATCCTCTTCATAAACCGAACTTAAAGCCTTCTGTTTTGGCAAATAGATTAAAAACTGTTCTTACACTACTCTCTCCTAATAATGTTGAATCATATTGGCTCGATAAAGTAGAACAAATTTTAACAGAATGTATTAAATTATGTCGCCTGTATAACAATGGTTACGTAACTTTTTCAGAAATCCATAAATTAGTAAATGAACCTAAATATTATAAAGAAAAAATAGAAATTTTAAGAAATATATTTCAAAATAATTGCTTAGATTCTCCTTCGATATATGATTTATTAACTAGTTTAGAATTTTTTGAAAATGAATTCCTTTCTTTAGATACTCGTACCCTTTCTATTTTAAAATCTGAAATAAGTCGTATTACATTAAATTTTTTGTCTGATTATGATGTTTTAAATACTTTCTGTCCAACTCAAGAAAACTTAAATTTTTTAGGATTTGAAGAAGTTTTATCAGAAGGCAAAATTGTTGTTTTAAATATGAATATAGCTGAATATAAAAATCTTTCTAAAATTATTGCTTCTTATTTAAAATTGGATTTTCAATCAGAAGTACTATCTAATCTTGCTACTACAAAATATAATAGAACATCTGCTTTTCTTTGTGATGAATATCATGAATATGTAACTTTAACTGATAGTGATTTTTTTGCACAAAGTCGAGAAGCAAAATGTATAAATATTGTTGCTACACAAAGTTATACTTCTCTTTTGAATACTTTAAAAGAACCTTATGCAGTAAAAGCTATTTCTCAAAATTTAATCAATAAATTATGGTATCGTACAGATGATATTTTTACAATAGAAGAAGCTCAAAAACAATTAGGGAAGGAAGAGCAAGAAAAACTTTCAAAAACAATTTCTGAAAATGCTAAAGAAACTAATTTTGATTATTTAACTAGAACACTAAAATCTCAAAATTCTAATATATCGGAATCTATCAATACTTACACTCAAAAAGATTTTATCTATGATATCAAAGATTTTACTCAAAACCTAGAAACTTTTACTTGCCTTAGTTTTTTATCTAATGGTTCTTATATTTTACCACCTTGTAAATTACAAATGATTCCTTATTTTAAATCACAATCTGAATCAAAACCTAATTTTAATTCTATTATTTAATTTATTTATAAAAATATTAAAAATTTTAATGGAGGTTTTTATAATGAAAAAACAAAAATTATTTTTATTCTATTTTATTATTATTTTATCTTTTATTTTTTTATTTTGTCTTTATTCTCCATCTTATGCTGCTGACCCTAAATTGATTTCTACCTTGAAAAAAGCTTTTGAAAAAATAAAAAATTGGATTATTGCTATATCTACTCCTGCTGCAGCTGTTTCTATTGGTGCTGGTGTTTTAATGAAAAAATTTAGTTTTGGTGATGAGGAAAAAATTCGAGTTCGGAAAAAATCTAATTCGTGGTACTATATTCTCTTATGCTTTTATTCTCGCCGTAGATTTAATTCTATCTGCTATAGACACTCTCGTTGGATAGAAATTTTTCGTACGATCTTCACATTAGAAAAGGATGTGCATTCATTTGGAAAATCAAGAAATTAATATTATTTCTCTAATTACAGATACAATTAATATTATTTTTTCTAATTTTTTTTCTTCAATTGATAATACATTATATGGAATTTTAGATGATATTACCTTTATTACAAAAGATATTCTAAATGATTCTTATATGGAAAAATTTCTACGGTTCCTCACTTTCCTCGAGTTTAATTGTTATTGCAAATTCTTTATTAATTAGTTTCCTTCTCTACTATGGAATTTCATTACTTTTGTCTCATATTACTACCTCTCCTCATTCTTCACCCGTTTCATTTATATTTCGCACCATTTTAATTACTATTTTTCTCAACTCTTCTTATTTTATTTGTGAGCAAATTTTAGAAATTAATTCACTTATTTCTTCTGCCATTCGAGAGCTTGGAGAAAATATATTGCATAAAAATATTTGTTTTACTAGCTTAACTCAAGAAATTAATTCAATTATTTCTTTAGATAAAACTTCTTTTAACATTTTTTCTATTCAAGGTCTTTTAAAAGGTTTTATTTCTTTTGGGTTACTCAATCTTATTTTTTCTTATTCTCTGCGCTATGTTCTTTTAAAAGTTTTGCTACTTATTTCGCCATTTGCTTTTCTAACCTTAATTCATGAAAAAACTTCCTGGTTCTTTAAATCCTGGTTCAAATGCTTACTATCATTACTATTTATTCAAATTTTTGTCTCCTTTGTTTTATTAATTACTTTTTCTATTACTCCTTCTTCTGATTTATTCACTAATTTAATTTATGTTGGATGCATTTATACATTAATGAAGTCAAATCAATTTGTTCGAGAATTAATTGGTGGACTTTCTGCCACTGTTCAAACTTCTTTTTTTAATTTTGTAAAATTTATTTAATTTTAATTTATTATAATATTATTTTAAGGAGGCTATTTATGCAATTTATTTTTCCTAAAAATTATAATTTTAAAACTAAATTATTTGGTTTTTTGGATTATTCTACAGCTATTGCAAATATTATCTGGTGTTCTTGTGTTTTTTTTATTTTAAACCTATTTTCGTTTTCAATTACATTAAAAATAATCATTTTTGTTTTTCTTTGTTTTCCACTTTTTTTATTTATTTTTATCGGATTTAATCATGAAAATATTCTTTATGTACTTTTTTACATTACAAAATTTATTCTAAGAAAAAAAATTTATTTTTATCTATCAACTTTTCTATAACATTTATTCCTTCTTTTTTCTCTTTTACTTGTAAAAACCGATGCAAAATGATATAATTTTTAAGCATTTAAATTTTAACAAATGTTTATTTCATTCTCATAATTAAGAGGTTTTATTGGAAATTATATAAAAAGCAATTAAGTTGCTCGAACGGAGGTTTTTATGAAATTAGAGCAAAATGATAAATCTATTTTATTTAGTACAACTGAAATACCAGATGTTTTTTTTACAGAATATTTATCTTCTACTAATGGTGATTTTATTAAAGTATATTTATATATTTTCTTTTTATCCAAATATAATAGAGATATAAAACTTGCAGATGTAGCTAAAGCTTTGTCTCTTCCGTTTAAAACAATACAAGAAGCTTTTGATTATTGGGAGAATTTAGATGTTATTATAAAAAAACCAAAAGGTTATATCGTAAATAGTTTACAAGAAATTGAATTGAATAAACTATATTCCCCAAAAGTAAATATTTCTCCAGAAGACTTAGAAAAAAACTCTAAAAATGAATATCGTGCTAAGGCAATTGAAAATATTAATAGTTTATATTTCCAAGGTATTATGTCTCCTTCTTGGTATAGCTCTATTAATCTCTGGTTTAAAAAATATGGTTTTGATGAACAAGTTATGCTTGCTTTATTTGACTATTGTTTTAATAAATCAGCTCTACATAAAAATTATGTACAAACTGTAGCAGATGCTTGGGGAAAAAATAATATTAGAACTTTTACTGATTTAGATAATTATTTTGAAAAACAAGAAAAATTAAATACAATAAAAAAATCAATTTCTAAGAAACTCGGATACCATAAAGATTTATCTCAATTTGAAAGTGCTTATGTAGAAAAATGGATAGTTGATTATGGTTATGATATGTCAATTATTGATTTAGCTCTAAAAAAGACTACTTCTAAAGTAAATCCTACATTTGATTATTTCGATAAATTAATTTCTAGTTGGCATGATAGAAATTTAAAATCAGTAAGCGAAATTCAAAACTTTATGGAAGAAATGAAAGCTAAAAATAAATCTGTAAAAGAATTAGAAAAAAAAGCTACCTTCAATTCTTATAATCAAAGAAATTATAAGGATTTAGATGCTATGTATGAAAATATGCAGGAGGCAAATAATGGATAAAAAACTTTTACTCGATTTAAAAAAAGAATATGAATTAAAACGATTAAAAGCCATCGAAAGAGCAGAACAAAAAAAAATAGAAATATATTCAAAATATCCTAAATTACAAGAAATTGAAAATTCTTTATCTAGGCTTTCTATTGAAACAGCTAAATCTATTTTGCTTCATAATTCTTCACAATCTGCTATAAATTCTTTAAAAAATGATTTTTCTAAACTGAAATCTCAAAAAATAGAATTACTAAATTCTCTCGGAATAAAAGAAATTGATTTAGAACCTGTCTTTTCCTGCAAACTTTGTAGCGATACAGGATACATCAATCAAAATGGAACTTCTTCCATGTGTAATTGTCTAAAGCAAAGAATTTTTAACATAGAATATAATAAATCTAATCTTGGTAATTTAGAAAAAGAAAATTTTTCTACCTTTCGTTTAGACTTTTATTCGAATGAAGTTAATTCAGAAAAATATCGTTCTAAAATTTCTCCTAGAGAAAATATACTAAAAATAAAGTCTATTTCGGAAAAATTTATTGAAAAATTTGATTCTCCAGAAGAAAAAAATTTAATATTTATGGGAAACTCTGGCTTAGGAAAAACTTTTTTATCCAATTGTATTGCTAATGAATTATTGAAAAAAGGAAAAACAGTCTTATACCAAACAGCTCCAATTATGCTCGAACAAATTATTAATTATCGTTTTGATAAACCAAATTGCAATCCAGATATTGTTGATAATTTGCTTAATGTAGATTTACTCATTATTGATGATTTGGGAACAGAAAATATAAATAGTATGAAATTTACAGAATTATTTAATATATTAAACTCTCGTTTACTCAATCAATATCATAAAATTACTAAAACAATTATCTCTACAAATTTAACATTGCAAAATATATATTCCATTTATGATGAAAGAATTGCTTCTAGAATTGTTGGATATTATACTGTTTGCAAATTCTTTGGTGAAGATATTCGTTTTAAAGTAATAAACTAGGAAATCAAATTATAAAGAAAAAACAAATCTCACTTTTTAAAAACTTTTTTCTAGTAGAATTACATATATTTAAGTTTTCAAAAAAAACATAAATATTTATTAAAACAAAAAGACTACACTATATTGTAAAGTGTAGCTTTTTTGTTTTCCTTCATTTTTTATTTTATGTTTCTTTTGTCTCTTCTTCTGGTATTTTTTCAATACTTACTACTTTTCCTTCATTAGTTCTCATTAGAGTTACACCTTGTGTGCTTCTTCCTAATAAACTAATTCCTGACACATTTAGTCTAATTATTGTTCCTGTATCTGTAATAAGCATTACATCATCAGTTTCATCTACAATGCGAATTCCTACTATTTCTCCTGTTTTAGGAGTTATTTTATAAGTGATAATTCCTTTTCCTCCTCTGTTTTGTACACGATATTCTTCTAGCTCAGTACGTTTTCCAAATCCATTTTCCGTAATAGCTAATAATGTTTTTTTACTTCCAGAAATAATAGATTCCATCCCTATTACAACATCCTCTTCGTCTAGCTTAATTCCTATTACTCCTGTAGATACTCTTCCCATTGGTCGTACATCTTGCTCACTGAAAGTAATGGCCATTCCTTTTCTAGTTACTAACACTACATTATCTTGTCCATCAGTTAATCGAACATCTATCAATTCATCATTTTCTTTTAAAGTAATTGCCTGTAATCCATGCTTCCTTACGGAATTATATTCTACAAGCGGTGTTTTCTTAATAATTCCATTTTTAGTTGCAAATAACAAATATTTTCCTTCTGCAAAGTTCTGGATTGGAATAATAGCTGAAATTTTTTCTCCAGGATCTAAACTTAATAAATTAACAATTGCTGTTCCCCTAGCTGTTCTACCTGCCTCTGGTATTTCATATCCTCTTAATCTATATGCCTTTCCTTTATTACTCATAAATAATATGGTGTCGTGTGTAGATGCTGTAAAAATGTCTTTTACAAAATCTTCTTCTTTAGTTGATATTCCAGTAATTCCTTTTCCTCCTCTTTTTTGGCTTTTATAAGTATCTACAGGTACTCTTTTAATATATCCGAAGTGTGTTAAGGCAACTACTGTATTTTCTTCTTTAATTAAATCTTCTACTTCAAATTCTCCCTCAGCAGCAACAATTTTTGTTTTTCTTTCATCTCCAAATTTTTCTTTAATTTCTAAAAGTTCTTCTTTAATAATATTAAATACTAGTCTTTCACTACTTAATACTTCTTTTAAATAAGCAATTAATTTCATTAATTGTTCATATTCTTCTTCTATTTTTTCTCTTTGTAAACCAGATAGTGTCTTTAGCCTCATATCTAGAATTGCTTGTGCTTGTATTTCAGATAATCCAAATCTTTGCATCAATCTTTCTTTTGCATCATCATATGAATTACGAATAATATTAATAACCTCATCAATATTATCTAACGCAATTTTTAATCCCTCTAAAATATGGGCTCTTGCTTCTGCTTTATCTAATTCAAATTTTGTTCTTCGTAATATAACAACTTTTCTATGTTCAATATATTCATCTAAGCATTGTCTCAATGTTAAAATTTTTGGTTCTCCATTAACTAGAGCTAACATTATAATACCAAATGTATCTTGCATTTGTGTATTTTTGTATAATTGATTTAAAACTACTTGTGCATTTGCATCTCTTTTTAATTCAATTACTATACGAACTCTATCAATTCTATCTGATTCATCTCTAACTAAAGAAATGCCTTCTATACGTTTTTCATTAGAAAGTATAGATATATTTTCCACTAATTTTGCTTTATTAACTTGATATGGAAGAGATGTGACAACTATTCTTTGCTTATTTCCACTCATTTCTTCAATTTCTGCTTCTGCTCTTAAAGTTATTTTTCCTCTTCCCGTAGTATATGCTTGTTTTATTCCTTCTCTTCCTAAAATAAGAGCACCAGTTGGAAAATCTGGACCTTTAATTTCTGCCATTAATTGTTCGTCTGTTACATTGTCTTCATCAATAATCCTTATAATCCCATTAATTAACTCTGTTAAATTATGTGGTGGAATATTTGTTGCCATACCAACAGCTATTCCAGAAGAACCATTTGCAAGTAAAGCAGGTATTTTAGCGGGTAATACCGTTGGTTCTTGTAATCTATCATCATAGTTTGGCATAAAATTAACTGTATTTTTTTCAATATCAGTTAGCATTTGTTCCGCTATTTTTGACATTCTTGCTTCTGTATATCTCATCGCTGCAGCTGAATCTCCATCAATGGAACCAAAATTTCCATGCCCATCAATCATTAAATATCGCATAGAAAAGTCTTGTGCCATTCTTACCATAGCATCATATACTGCTGCATCTCCATGAGGATGATATCTACCTAAAACAGATCCAACTGTATTTGCACATTTTCTGTATGGCTTATCTGAAGTAATTCCATCTTCAAACATAGCATACAAAATTCTTCTATGTACTGGTTTTAATCCATCGCGAACATCTGGTAGTGCTCTAGAAACAATAACACTCATAGCATAATCAATATATGATGTTTGCATTTCTGTTTCAATATTTCTCTGAATAATATTTTCTTGTATGTTGTCCATTTTCTTCCTTCTTTCTTCGTATTTTTCTACACTGCTATTATACTAAACCGTAAGAAAATATGCAAATCTTTTTAATTTTTTTTTATTTTTTTATACTGTTTTAAGCAAGTAATTTAGCTAATTCAAGTTCTTGTTCTGAAAGTTGAAAATTTTCTCCTCTATTCTTTATTATATTATGCAAATTTTCTATCAATCTTGCTTGTTTTATTGTATTTTCTAATGGAATTATTTGTTTCAATTCTTTTTCTATCTTTGCATATTCCTTTTCCATTCCATTAAAATTTTTTTGTTCATAATAATTTTTCCAAGAAGCTGAATAAGTATTAATATTTTCTATAGATTTTATTTGTTCTGTCATAATACTTTCAATATTTTTTTCTACATTATCTAATACTATATTCTTTCCTTGTTTAATAATATTAGCTGTATTATTATTTAGCATATTATTTTTTTGAGCTGCATTAACTACAATATCAATTAGATTTGAAGTACTATCAATAATTCCTCCCTTTTTTACAGCTGTTTCTACTTGAGATATATTATCAAATTTGCCTGTGAAAATTCCAATTGCACTCTTTCCCATATCAATAGCCGATTTTATAATTTGATTTATTCCTTCTTTTAATCCATTTTCTATTAAAGCATTTTTAACATCTATTACTTGATTTTCTATTAAATCGGGAAGAATTGCTCTTAATCCTATGTCTATTCCTGTATTAATTACTTTTCCTATAGTGCTTTCTAAAAATTTATTTTGTTCCTTTTCTATATTTAAATCTTTTTCATTTTCTAAATTTTTTTCTATTCCTTGATTAATTTCTTTTTCCATTATTTCTCCTATTTGATTTTTATATTTTATTTATTATTTTTTATAAATATTTTTTCTTTCATTTTAAACAATCTAATTTTCTCGCAAAAAATATTTTTAATTATTTTCTCATATTCTTTTTTTGATTTTTTATCTATAAAATTTATTTTTTTATTTATAAATAAATTGTAATTTAAATTATAATTTATTTTTCCTAAAATATAAAATGTTGAAAATATTTTATTTAATATTTTTCTATCAATAGAATTTTTATTTTGTTTATTAAATATAATTTCTATTTTTTCTTTTTTTATTTTCCAGAAATAAATATATTTTTTTAATATTTCCTGAGATTTTTTTATACCTAATAAATTTGCTTCCGCAATAAAAACAATTTTATCACTATTTATTAGTATTTTTTTTAATATTATTTCTTTACAACTAGAATTTAAGTCGCATATAATAACATCATATTTTTCTTTTATTTTATTTAATGTTTCATTTATTTTATCTTCATCTTTTATTTCTTCTGTGCATATTAAATGAATTTTTTTATTTATTTTTATAATCATATTCTCTATTTTTGTTTCGTCTATTTTTTTATTTAAATATTTTTTTATTCCAAATAAAATATTTAAATGTGACTCTTTTGAAAAATCTATTAATAATATTTTTTTATTTTTTATTTGACATGCAAGCATGTAACTAATCATTGTTTTTCCAACACCATTTGCTCCTGTTACTGATATTATTTTTATTTTATTTTCTTTTTTATAATTTTCTTTATTTTTTGTTTTTTGAGAAATTATTTTATTTTTTATTTTTTTAAATTTTTTATTTTCTGTTTCTTTTTTATTCTTTTCTAATAACATTTTTTTTAATAATTCAATTTCTTCTTTTATTTCATCTTTAGAATTTATTTCTTTTTTATTTATTATTTTTATTATTTCTTCTTTTGTTATTTTATAATTATAAAAAATATTAAAAACACCTTTTTCTATTAATCTATTTTTTAGTTCTTCTTTTTCTTCTTCTAAAATAATAATTATTTCTATTTTTTCATTTATTTCTTTTATTTTTGAAATTAATTCTATAATATTTATTTCTCCTGGAATTATTTCACTTAATATTAAAAAATCAATATCTTTATTCCTTTCTAATTTTTCTAAAATACCTTCTTGATATTGTATATCTGGTCCTAATATTTTATATTCTTGTATTTTTTTTAGTTCTTCATTTAAATTAGGATTTCCTAATGCTGTTATTATTTTTTTCATAAATTCTCCTCTCTACAGTTATATTATTTTCAGCCTATTATTTCTTTTTCGAAATCTGCGCTTTCTATTTTAGTAGCAATATGATCATCTCCTACAAACATTAAACATTCCCCTCTTTTTAATGATTTAATTTCTATTTTTTCTTTTTCTGATAAATTTGTATATTTCTCTAGTAATAAAATATTTTCTTCTTCTAATGAAAAAAAACATTTTATACTAGAATTGTTTAATATACTTTTTCCATAAGTTCCTTGTTCTAAACTAAATAAATCTGAAATATCTTGTGTAATAGCAACTGCGCTTCCCCCATATTTTCTAATAGTTTTAAATATTTTATAAATAAAACCTGCAACTTCTTTATTGGATGTTATTCCAATTAATCTCCAAACTTCATCTAAATAAATTGTTTTTTTTATATTTCTATTTATTTTTATTTTATCCCAAAATAATTCTGTAAATAAATACATTCCATATTTCAAGTTTTCCTCTCCTAATTCATAAACATCTGCTACAATAAAAGGATTTCCTATTTCTATATTTGTTGCATGATTAAAAAACTTTAGAGAACCTTTTACAAAAGGAATTAATTTTATTTGAAATTTTTTTGTTTTTTCTTCTTTTCCTAAAATATTATATAAGTCTTCCAATATTGGCATATCTTTACTTTCTTTAAAAATTGGTTTTATTGAGATTGTATTTTTATCTGTTTTATATAAAGTTTTATCATCAAATGTTATTTGTTTCTCTCTATAACATTCTATCAATTTTTCTTCTAATATAGCTTTTTCTTCTTCGTTCAAATCTCCCATAACTAAATTAAAAAAACCTATTAGCTTTGTTAGTTTAGTAGCTAAATATCCACTTTGTTCTTCTATACTTTCTTCTCTAATATCAAATATATTAATATATGTATCTGAACTTGGTCCTAGTTTTATAATAGTTCCTCCTACATATTCGCATAGATTTGTATATTCCCTATCTGGATCTATAATATATTGTTCTACATTTAATAATCTATATCGTAAAGCTTGCAATTTAACAAAAAAAGATTTTCCGAGAACCACTAGTTCCAAATATGCACATATTTGCATTTTTATATTTTTCTGTATTATATTTATCAATGAAAATTAATGAATTATTATAAATGCTATTTCCTATATAAATTCCATTTTCATCAAATATAGTTGAAGAAATAAAAGGATATGTTGCAACTAGTCCGCTAGTTAAAATGTTTCTTCTTGCTGCTTGTTTTATATCTTGATGATTAATCATCAAAGGACTACAAGATAAAAATAATTGTTCTTGCCTAAAATTTGCTCTTCGTGTTTGCATACCAGAACTCTGTAAAATTCCTTCAATTTTATTTAATGAATATTCCAATTCTTTTAAATCCTCTGAAAAAACATTCATATAAATATATAAAAAATATAAATCTTCATTATTAATTTGAATCTCTTTTCTAATATATTTCGCATCATTATATGTAAAAGAAGCGATGTCAATATCTTGCTTATTTTTATTTTCTAATTCTACACCAACATTTCCTATATAATATGTTAAATCTTTTATAGTTTTATATGTGTCTTGTTTTTCATAAAAACAAGATATATTCATATTAATATTTGAATCTATTATATTTTTTAAAATAATATCTCCATATTCTCTATAATAATTTGTTATTATTATTCCTGCATAATAAATATTATCAATTTCTATATATTTAGGATT
>CALXJM010000011.1 GCA_944388625.1 uncultured Clostridia bacterium | reverse complement strand
AATCGGTTATAACAATATAGGGTACTCAAAGTATATATTTTTCAAAAAAGTGTGACATATGATTGACTAACCTTCAAAAATTATTTATACAATTTGTACCAATATATTGACAAATATTACAAAATATGATATGTATCTATACAAATTAGCAGTTTGTACAATCTTACGAGTTGGAATTTGGAACATAGTAGGAGATAAAGATGATAAAAATGATAGAATTCAACATAAAGTTAGAAAATTTTAGAAAAGTGTTATTTAAAATCAATGTATTTTTATGCTTAAAAGCAGTTAGTATATAAACAGGACTTCTATGTCTTGTTTTTTGTTTTTACTTTATTAATTCAACCGAAAAAATCTTATATATAAGTGCATGAATTTGCGCTGACTATTTATTAATTAGGGATGGAATAATGAATGAGCAGCACGGCAAGAGAACAAAGAGCTTTGAATTATTCCTGAATTCAAATTAGAGCCTGTAAAAGGAAACAGAGAGGTTGAAACAAGAAAACAAAAATAATTAAGGATCATAAGCTAATGGGTACGCTGTAGTAAGGATACTCACCAAATATAAGAAAATTAAATAGTTTAATAAGTTCTGTGTTATGATTGGGGGAGAAAAAATTAGAAAATAACATTTTGTATTTAAAAATTAATTTAAAAGATATTAATAATATTGAAACAAGCAATGTAATAAAACTAAATCAAAAAGGAAATGTCTGTATTGCTTTTTTAGGAAATATCTATAATGATAAACTAGACAGGGTTTCGATAGATGAAATTTATGACTTGTATAAAAAATTTGGTACGAATATAAAGAAATATTTAGATGGAATATACACATTACTAATTTTGGATTATACTAAATGGAAAATGTATATATTCCAAGATGATTTTGGAAGTAATCAAAACGTATACTATTACATAAGCAATAATGTAATTACGATTTCAAATCAATTGAAGCAAATAATATTAGATAACAAAGACAATTGGAATTTAGATAAAAAATCAGTTGCACAGTTTTTAAGGAAAGGCTATATTTCTAATAAAGATACATTTATTGAGCAAATAAAGAAAATACCTGGAGGAAAATATTTAAAAATTAATTTTGAAACAAAAAAAATAAAACTAAATCGATATATATACAAGAGACAAAAAGACACGAAAAAAATAACAGAAGAACTTTATGACAAAACATTTAAAAATGTGTGTTTAAGTAGCGTTCATAAAGATATATCTATTACAATATCATCTGGTTACGATACAAACTATATCTTATATACGCTTAATAAAAATACAGATAAAAAAATAAATACTTTCTCAATTGGTGGGAAAATAGGAAGAAATGAAATTCCTGATGCGAAGAACATTTGCGATAAGTATAATAATGTTTCTTTTCATTCAAAACTAGTGGACGGTTCTAGCCTAAAAAAATACCCTGAAATAGTATGGATTTTAGAAGGTGCAATATATGAATCAGGAATATTCTTGCAATATGAATTGGCTAAATTAATAAAAAAATATAACTGCCAAAATGTAATTTTAGGAGAATGCGCTGATCAAGTATTAAATTATGAATTATATCATCCGATATTTGCATTATATAAAAAGATTTTATATGATTTAAGGAAACTTCCTAATAAAATTTTAAATCATATAAATTACAAACCATATAAAGATGTATATGAAATGGCAGCTTACAAAGTAATTAAGAAAAATGGTATTATAATGAACTATTTTGGAATAACTCCAGAATATCCGTATTTAAGACAACCGTTTATTGATGTTGCAAAAGGTGTTGCCCAAAAGGGAGATGATAAAAAGAAATACCATAGAAAGGTTATTGACAACATTCTTCCAGAAGACATAACTAAAATTTTACGTAAAATAGGTGGAGCAACAGAATTAAAAACATTATTTGTAAATGATATAAAATTAGACAACTTAAAAGATATAGCAAAAAAAAGTGAATTTTATCAAGATAAAAAATTTGATGATCAATTTTACGAAATTGATTACTTTATGAAAATAATTTATATTGAACTATTTAAAAAATTATTTATACAAAACAGCCACAAATTTAAAGATAATAATTTTGAAGACTATGATTTGACTTATTTTTTTCCAGAATTAAAAAACAAAACGAAAATTGAGGAGGGGAAAATATGGAAAAAGTAACTTTTTTAGTAACTAATAAGTGTAATTTTAAATGTAGACATTGTTTTGTTAATGCAGGGCGAGAAATAAGTAACGAACTTACTGAAGAGGAAAAATATAAAGCGATAGATAACTTATATAATTTGGGAATAAAAAAAGTAACATTTAGTGGTGGAGAACCATTAATAGATAAAGAAATATTCGCGTATATGAATTATGCCAAGAACAAAGGATTAAAAATAGGATTTTTAACAAATGGCTTGCTTTTAGATGAGAAAAAGTTGTTATTATTAAGAAAAATAGTAGATACATTTAGTATAAGCCTATACACACAAGACATATTAGGTATAAATCAGGAAATATATAATCAATACTTAAACAAAATTATAGAAAAATTAAAGAAATTAACAGAAATGAATTTTGAATTTAAAGTTACTATCCCAATTTCTACAAGTAATAAAGAAAAGGCGATTGAATTAATAACTTTAATATATAATGAAAAGATAAAACCTAAAATGGTTAGAATCTATACAATAACACCTTTAGGAAGGGGAAAACAAAATAAAAGTTTATGTACAGAAGAATCGAATTGTTCAGAAATAATTACAAACCTTCCAGAAGAAACAAGAAATGCTGATTTTGATATAAATCTTGAATATGCAAGCATAAATAAAACAGAAAAAGAAGATGCTAGGTTTTTTAAATATTGTACAATTCTTAATTATTCATCAACAAATTATATAACTAAATATGGAGATCCCCATATGGATGCTAATGGAGATTTATATTTGTGTGGATTAGTATTAAGAAATAAAGAATATTGTATTGGAAATATAATACATAATAGTAAAGATGAAATCATAAAAAAAATAGATAAAGTTGTAGAGTTGATTAAACAAAACAAAAAAGTAGATTGTTGCCCAGCTTTAAATAGAAATGCAAATGTTAATCAAAAATTAGTATGTCCGGTAATCCATTTAAAAAGCGAATTTAAAAAAGAGGGAGTATAAAATGAATATAGGTGTTGACATAGATGGTGTAATTCTAGATTTCCAAGATAGGATTAGAGTTTATGCAGAATGGTATGACTTAGAAATCTTTAAGAAAAATGGAACTAAAAAAAAGGATGAAATAAAAGTATGGAAAAGATATGATTGGGATGATAGAGAAGTAAAAAAATTTGTAGATGAAACTTTTATAAAAGTTGCTAAAGAATCTCAAATAATACCTTTTTCAAAAGAAATTATGTTGAAACTACAGAAAGAAAATAATAAAATTATTATAATTACAACAAGAGGAGATTTCGCTGGAAATGAAATGATAGATATTGCAAAAAAACAGTTAGATCTAGCAGATATAAAATATGATAAAATATACTGGAATAGTCCAGATAAAATAAGCATATGCAAAAAAGAAAAAATTGACTTTATGATAGATGATTATGCAGACAATTGTGAAAAATTAGTACAATCTAAAGTAAGAACCATCTATTTTAGAGCAAAGGATAATAGGAAGCTTAATGAAAACTATTACTTAAAAGAAGTAAGTAATTGGGTAGAAATATACAGATATATAAAAGGAAATAGTGTAAAAGAGGTATAAGGGAAATGCCAAAAGTAGTAATTGTTGGTCTAGGATATGTTGGATTACCAATAGCAATTTCATTTGCAAAAAAATATGAAACTTATGGATTTGATATTAATAAAGAAAAAGTAGATAAATATATAGCAGGTATAGATATTACTGGAGAAATAGGAACTAATGCTCTAAAAGAAACAAAATTAATTTTTACCACCAATCCAGAGATAATAAAAAAGGCAGATTATATAATTGTTACAGTACCTACACCAATTGATAACAAGAAAAATCCGGACTTATCCTTTGTAGAAAATGCAACAGAATTAATAGGTAGAAACTTAACAAAAGGTAGTATCATAATTTATGAATCAACAGTTTATCCAGGTACTACAGAAGAAATATGTATACCAATATTGGAAAAAGTGTCAAAAATGAAGTGTAATGAAGACTTTTTTGTGGGTTATTCACCTGAAAGAATCAATCCAGGAGATAAACAACATACATTTGTAAATATTACAAAAATAGTATCAGGCTCAAGGAATGATATAACTAAAAAAATAGCAAATTTATATCAACAATGCTTACAAAGAAAAGTAATAGAAGTATCATCAATCAAAGTTGCAGAAGCCGCAAAGATAATAGAAAATGCTCAAAGAGATATTAATATAGCATTTATTAATGAAATATCAAAAATATTTCATATTATGAATATAGATACTAAAGAAGTTTTACAGGCGGCATCAACTAAATGGAATTTTATGAACTTTAAACCGGGGTTAGTTGGAGGACATTGTATAGGAGTGGATCCATATTATTTATCTTATAAAGCTGAACAGTTAGGTTTTATTCCACAAGTGATATTAGCAGGAAGAAAAGTAAATGATTCAATGGGAGAATATATTGCTGAAAATTTGGAAAAAACCTTGATAGATAATAATATAGAACTAAAAAATGCAAAGGTTTTAATAAAAGGATTAACATTTAAGGAAAATATACGTGATATAAGAAATTCAAAAGTTATAGATATAGTCAGAAAATTAAAAAGTGATGAAATCAATGTTTTCCTAGATGATTACTATGTTGATGATGAAGAATTTTATAAGGCATATCAATTATCTATTAGCAAAAATATTCCTAAGGTGGATGCGATAATAATTGCAACGAAGCATAATGAATATTGTAAAATGAACATAAAAGAATTAGAAATACTTTATAATGAAAAAAACGAGAAAAAAATATTATTCGATTTACATTCGATATTTAACAAACAAGAATTAGAAAAGAAGGAATTTAAAGTATGGAATCTATAAACTTTGATAAAGATACTATGGTGCTAGTGACTGGTGTGGCAGGATTCATAGGTTCAAATATAGCAGACAAGTGTTTAAGATTAGGAATCCATGTTAGAGGAATAGACAACTTTTCAAATGGTAGGAAAGAGAATATAGAGGATTTAATGTGCAATAGAAATTTTGAGTTTATTGAAGGCGATATTTGTGATTACTCACTATGTAACAAGATCTGTAAGAATGTTGATTATGTGTTCCACGAAGCTGCATGGGGATCTGTTCCGAAATCAGTGAAACAACCATTGGATTATACTACGAATAATATATTAGGAATGCACAACATGTTACAGGCATCCTATGCTAACAAAGTCAAAGTGTTTATATATGCGTCATCTGCATCTGTTTACGGGGACAACACTGACAAGATAAAAAAAGTAGGGTTTGAAGGAAATTTATTATCGCCATATGCACTTAGCAAAAAAACAGATGAAGAATTAGGAAAATTATATTATAATTTATATGGATTTAATACAATTGGTTTACGATATTTTAACGTGTTTGGTAGAAAGCAGAATCCTTATTCTGAATATTCAGCTGTAATTCCTAAATTTATTAAGGCAATTTTGAATGGAGAAGAAATAGTAATCAACGGTACAGGTAAACAAAGTAGGGATTTTACTTATATAGATAATGTAATAGAAGCAAATTTGAAAGCATGCTTTGCACCAGAAAT
The DNA here is from genome assembly GCA_944388625.1 of uncultured Clostridia bacterium. GTDB lineage: Bacteria > Bacillota > Clostridia > TANB77 > CAG-508 > CALXJM01. The sequence goes on along the minus strand of CALXJM010000011.1, from coordinate 21,003 downwards.
TGCATATGGTCGTGCCTTTAACGTGGCTTTTGGACAAAGCACATCTGTAAATGAATTATATGAATTATTATCTACTATATTACAAAAAGAAACTACAGTGGTGTATAAGTCAGAGAGAAAGGGTGATATAAAAAATTCATTAGCAGATATAAGTGAAACAAAAAGTATATTGAAGTATAATCCTAAATATAGTTTAAAAGATGGATTGATAAAAACAGTTGAATGGTATTACGAAAATTTAAAAGTTATAGAACACACATAAGTATAAATGTAAAAGATTATTACATATTTTGCATTGAAAAGAGGCAAAAATGAAGATATTAATTGGAGCATGTGGTATTGGTAAAGGGCATTGTATTAGACAATATGAAATAGGCAAAGAACTAATAAAAAGAGGACATGAAATAAGAATTTTAACATATAACGAGGGTGTTAATTTTTTTAAAGACACAGGTATTAAAAATTATAATGTTTATGTACCAATTATATTATTTAGAGGAAGAAAATTAAATTGGTTAGATTGCATCAAGAGAAATATTATTAAATTCTTACCTGGTACAATCAAAAATATAAAAATATATTTTGCATTGAAAAAAGATAATTTTATACCAGATGTTTGCATTAGTGATTATGAACCCGTAGTTGCTAGGATTGCATATAAATTTAAAAAAACATTAATAAATGTTGATCAGCACAGCAAATTTATATATATGAAAGAAACTGACATAAATGGACATTCTTGTATTGAAGAAAGAAAGAGACTGAATCTTTTTTTTCCAAAAGCGGATAGAAAGTTTGTTGTTTCATTTTATAATCTACCGAAAGATATATTACCAGAAAATGTAGAAATATTATATCCGATAATTAGAAATGATTTAAAATTAATAGTAAATTATAATGAAAAATTAAAAAATATAGTTGTGTACTTTTCAAAATATATTGATATATCAATACAACAAAGTTTAGAAGAAATAATAGAAATTTTTAATAAATTTTCAGAATATAAATTTATAATTTTTTCAACAGAGCACTACCAAAAGAACAAGTACAAAAGTAATAATATAATAATTGAAAAAAACAATAGAACAAGGTTTATAGAAGAATTAAGCAAAGCATCAGGAGTAATTAGTACAGCAGGACACACTCTTATTTCAGAAGCAATGTATTGTAATATACCGACTTTTGTCATTCCATTACCTTCATTTGACCAAAATTATTGTGGGAAATTTATAAAAGAAAATAATATAGGATATTCTTCAAACCAAATTACTTATGACAATTTAAAAGAGTTCTTGGAAAATATTGAAATTTATAAGAATAATTTGAGAACGTGTGAAAGTTTAGTAAAACCATTAGATTCATTAAGCTATATAGTAGACAAAATAGAAGAATATAAATGAGATGAAACAATTAAATTAAAATAAAAATATGGAGGCTAACTATTAAAAGTCAATAGTTATTTTTAAAAAAATCAAAAAAATATTTCTATTAAAAAATTTGCATGCTAAATAAACCTTTAAAAATTAATTTTTTTAAAGGTTTAAGATAAATTGATTTATCTTAATAAAGATGGCTCAAAAGATATATTTTTAGTTTCAAGTATGTAAATAACTCTAATTAGTTTTTTACACACATGAGATAAAGCAACTCTATGACATTTACCTTCAGCACGTTTCTTAAAATAAAAGTCATAGAAAATATGGTTATTTGCAATAACAACCATTGCTACATTCATTAAAGCGTAACGTAAATAACCAGAACCACGCTTAACCATTTTCCCTTTTGAAGATATGGTACCAAACTCAATAATACCTGGTTCTAATCAGCAAAAGAAAGCATTTTACTAGGATTAGGAAATTTAGAAATGTCTCCAAACTCAGAAATGATTGTAGCACAAGAATTTACACCAATTCCTGGAATAGAAAGAGTTGGTGGATTAAGTTCCTTGACAATTGTAGAAATTTGATTATCTATTGAATCAATTTTAATATTAATTTCTTTATACAGATTAAGAAGAATTTGTAACTGCAATTCAAATATTTCATTAGATTCTCCAATTGTATTTTTGGCTAAATCTTTTAATTTAATGAATTTTGAATAAGAAAAATGACTACGAGATAATGATTTTAAAGCATCAAAATCTCTCATATTAGCAATTTTATCTGGTGATTTATATTTTTCAAGAATATATAAAGATGTAACAGAAAATCTATTGTTAAAGAAAGGTTTAAATTCTGGAAAAATAATATCAAGGATATTAGTCATTTGAACCATATACTTACTTCTTTGTTTAACTAAAGTTTCTCTTAATCTAGATAGTGATTTCATTAAATATTTATGATAAAATAGTTTTGAATTTGGCTCATATGGAACAGATAAAAGTTTTTGAGCAATGGTCATTGCATCAGCTTTATCAGTTTTAGTCTTTCTTAAAGATAAAAATTTAGAAAATTCTTTAACTAAAAAGAGGATTAAATTCCATAAAAGTATAATTGTTTTTTTCTAAAAACAATTTCAAATTCAAGCCACAATGTCCAGTAGCTTCTAGGCCGATATGGACATTAGAGTTATCATAGAGTTTCAACAAATTAAGAAATTGTTGAAATACCTTTTTAGTATTTTCAAAAGATAAATTTTCTACGATAATTTTACCTAAGTTATTGCAGATAAAACAATCGTGTTTGTATTTAGATATATCTATTCCAACATATATCATATACATGCACCTCCTTGATTAGAATTTTAGCACTGTTTGTTTGCCACAAAACTTTCTAACTTGTATCCTCGCGATTATAATAAAACATCAAAGTGTTAACTACCTAATCAACAATTAAAATAAAAAATCTGTGGTTTGAGCCTCCAAAAACAGTCAAAGCTGTAGAAAAATAGGAACAAATCCACAGTGCAAATATATTATACAAAATTTTTAAAGAAAGGAGAGTATAATTGAGATATTTTGTATATTTTAATTATACGAGGAATTATGAGAATTAATTACAAATCGCAATATTATTATACTGACTATACAAAAAAATACAGTGAGCCTGGAACTTTTTATAATGTTAAAGAAAAACCAACGTTAGTAGTTTTTAAACCAACATTAAATTGTATTGCAAATTGTGAACATTGTAAACCAAGGAATAAGAAATTTTCTACAAATAATAAGTTGTCTTTAGAAGATTATGAGCAATTGCTAAAGGAACTAAAGGGAATGGGAACAGAACAAATATGTATAAGTGGTGGAGAACCTTTAATTTATAGGGATATTATTAAATTAGTTAGATTAATAACGAAAACGGGACTAAAAGCATCATTAAATACAAATGGATGGTTTTTAGATATCGAAAAATTTAAAGAGTTAATAGATGCGGGAATTATATGCATAAATTTATCCATTGATTCACCATTTTCCGAACAACATGATAGATTAAGGAGATTAAAAGGACTATTTAATAAAGCAACCAATCAGATAAAAGAATGCAAAAATCTAAATATTCCATTTAAATTAAATGTGAGGATGGTTTTATCCAAGCATAATTATCGAAATGTATCAGAAATGATACAACTGTCAAAAGAACTAAATGCAGATATATTAAGTATTGATATGATTGAAGCAGATTCAAAAAATAAATTATTCTTATTAAATGAGAAAGAGATAATAGATTTTAAGGAAAACTATGTTCCAAAATTAATTGAAATTGTTAAAAGTATGGATATAAAAGAAAATTTGAAAAAATATAATATTCAACAATTAAAAGATATGTTTAATACAGAATTTAACGATATACATAATTTTGAAAATGGTATATATTGGCCAGATGAAAATATAAAGAAAAAATGTGATATACCAAGTTCATTTATGATTATCGAGGGAGATGGAATGGTTTTGCCATGCAATGCGGTAGAATATAATCGAGATAAAATAATTGGTAATATACTAAGAACGAATATACAGGATTTATGGAATTCACAAGAATGGAAGGAATTTAGAGCAAAGAAGATGGAATTTTGTAGAGAATGTCCAATGAATATGAGTTATATGATTGTTTTTAATGATGATGAAATTTCAAGAGAATGCAATACTATATAGAACGTGATATCAGTGTAAGAATAGGAGAAAAGTATGAAAAAGAAAATGGTTGTTTTGGAAGGGATTTCAGGAGCGGGAAAGACTACTAACGTAAAAATGTTTGTTGATAGAGAGAAAAATGTTGATGTACTAAACATTAAAATGAGTAAGCTAATGGAGAATGTTGATAAAACAAATTATATCGACTATACTAATACAGAATATTTTTTATTATTAGAAAATTTAAAAACAATTTTATATAAAGACTCTAAAAAAGACATTGTCCTATTTGAAAGATATTATTTATCCTCACTTGCTCATGCTTATGCTATTAAAATATTAAACCAAGATGAGACTCTATATCAAAAAGTATTTAATTGGTATAAAGAAAGTATGGGGAAAACAATTCTTAAACCAGATGCCTATATTTTCTTAGAAATTCCTATAGATATAGCTATAGAAAGAATAAAAATGAGAAATGAAAAAGTTGTCAATAACATATGGCTTGAAAGAGAATATATGGAATTATGTGAAGAATATAAAAGGAATTTTGTTAAAGAATTTGAAAATGATGTAAAGATATATAAAATTGATGCAACATTGGATATACAAGAGGTGTATAATCAAATAAAACAAATTATAATAAATTTGTAGAAATGAATAAAAGGATAAAAAGAATGAAAATAATAATAAATGCAGATGATTTCGGCGTCGATATAGATAGGGATTTCGGAATACTATATGGAATAATTAAAGGATATATCACTAGCGTGAGTGTAATAGTTACTAATAAAATCGGATTACTAAGAAAAATTATGATAGCGATAATGAGGAGAAAAGTGAGTGTAGGAATTCATATAAATTTAACAGATAATCCTTTAGCTAAATATAAGATGGAAGAATTGTGTTATAATGATTATGAGTATAAACGCCCAAAATATACATTTTGGAGAAATTGTATAGAAGGAACTATAAACATCCCCAAAATAGAACAGGAAATATTAGAACAAGTAAATAAATTTATTAAAAATTACAAATTTATACCACATCATATTGATGGGCATAATCATTGCAATATATTTAATAAAGAAGTTGAGAAAATTTTTGAAGAACTTGCAACAAGAAATATTATTCATTTAAGAATACCTTATGAAGAGTTAGAGAATTTTGATAGCAATTTATTAGAGAATAATGAGTATTTTTGTGAGTATGAAGTTTTTAAAAATATGAATATAAATATGAATGTTATTAACCAAAATATAGAAGAATTTTTTAAATATGATATGTTTTTAAACAATTACTTTTGCAATATTAATTGCAACTATGATAAAAAAAGCAAATTTATTGGAACAATGTATGGATATTTCCGACAACCTCAAGTGTTAAAAGATCAGTTAGCTACATTTAACGATAATGACACTGTTGAGATAATGACACATCCGGGGTTTTATTGGAATTTTATACACCATAATGTAAACTATTCTAATATAGAGAGAGCGAAAGAATTGAAAAGTTTAAAGAAATTAAAAAAATTTTTGAAAGGAAAAAACACAATTTATATAAATTATAAAAAAATCTAGTACATAAAATTAAATACACGTAGCAAGTCTACTACTTGACATAATGTAAACTATAGTATATAATATTTAAAGTAAAAAATAGGAGGTAAGAATGGAGGAACAAAATAAATTTTTGGAAAGTTTAAAAGTAAATATTACAACAGAGTCAGAGAAAAGTAAGAAAAATTCTTTTGTATATCATCCGGAGGGACGAAATGTAGTAATTGGAGGAGCATGGCCTTATGCAAACAGTTCATTACATTTAGGACATTTAGCTGGACTTATATCAGGAGATGTATTGGCTAGGTATCATAGACAAATAGGTGATAACGTAATTTACGTTTCTGGAACTGATTGTCATGGAACACCAATTACAGAAAGAGCAAAAAAAGAAGGAAGGCAACCTAGCGAAATTGCTGAGCATTATCATGCGGAGTTTGCAAAAACGTTTAATGATATGAATTTTTCGTATGATTTATATACAAAAACGAAAGATGAAGAACATAAAAAAAGGGTGCAAGATATATTTAAAAAGATTTATGACAATGGATACATCTATGAAAAATCAGATTTGCAACCATATTGTGAACATTGTAAAAAATTTGTTGTTGATAGAGAAGTTATATTTACTTGTCCTGCTTGTGGAGCAATTTCTAAAGGAGACCAATGTGATTGTGGTTATATTCCTGAAACAAAAGATTTAGAAGATGCAACATGTCAAGAATGTAAAGAAAAGACTATATTAAGAGAAAACAAGAATTTATATTTGGCTTTATCTAAATTACAACCACAAATAGAAGAGTATGTTGCTCAGAATCAGGGTAAATGGAGAACAGGTTCAAGAACTGAAACTGCTAAATTTTTAGAAGATGGTTTAAACGATAGAGCTGTTACAAGAGATTTAAGCTGGGGAGTAGACATCCCTATTGAAGGCTATGAAGATAAGAAAATGTATGTATGGATAGATGCGGTTTTAGGATATATAACAACAACACAAAGATTTTGTGAACAAAACGGCCTTAATTGGGAAGATTTTTGGAAAGAAAACGGTAATAATAAAATATATATGGTTCATGGGAAAGACAACATTACATTCCATACCATTATATTACCAGCACTACTATTAGCTACAGGAGAAAACTATCATTTGCCAGATACTATGGTTGCTACACAATATTTGAATATCAATTCGCAAAAAATTTCAAAATCAAAAGGAAATGGAATTACAATTTCACAAATGATTAGAAATTATAATACAGATTCTTTAAGATATTTTTTAGTAAACTACGGACCTGAAAGAAAAGATAGCGATTTTTCAATAGAAGACTATATATCAGTTAATAATTCGGAAGTAACTAATAAATTTGGAAATTTAGTTAATAGGACACTAGGATTCAAGGGACTGGAGGCAATTCCTAATGGAAAAATGAATGAAGACATTCAAGCTAAAATAGATGAAACTTATGAAAAAGCTAGTGAAGCAATGGAGGCGCTTGAGTTTAGAAGGGCAGGAAAAATAATAATGGAATTAATTGAAGTGGCGAATAGGTATTATGATGAGCAAAAACCATGGGTACAAAAGAAGGAAGATTTAAACAGGTTTAATGATACAATTTATACATGTACAAATGTAATTGCAAACCTATCGAATTTATTGAATCCAGTTATGCCAGAAGCTTCAGAAAAATTAAGAGATTACTTGGGAATAGAAACACCTACTTGGGAACAGATTTCTGCTACCGGTGGAAGAAAATTAGAAAATATTAAACCTTTATTTACAAGATACCAAACACCAGCGCTACCCAAAAAAGTAAAAAAAAATGTAATACAAATAGGTGATGAATCAATGGATTGTGAGTTAATATAATGGGATAATAAAATAGAAATTAAAAATAATTATATCTATATTAATAAGATTGGAGAACTTAACAATCAAATCATTGAGTCAAATCAACCTGAGGACACCATAGACTATGTTTTAAAACAAGAAATGAGAATAAAAAGTTATATGGAATTAGAAAAATTGTTTTTTGATTACAAAATAATAGACGTAATAAAAGCATTATCTTCAAAAAAGAAGATGGTGCTTTTTTCTTCATTATGTAAATATAATCCATCAAACAAATACTATTGTTTAAAAAATGAAATAAATGTAGGTTTTGATGTAACTAAAAAGATTAATTGGAACATATAAGACAAGCATATGGAATAGTTTATATAGGGAGGTATGCTTATGAGACCAATAATGAATTATCCAAATGATAAAACTTGTCTAGAAAATAACATCGCTTATATAAGAGCGGTATTAATGCATCGATATATAGAAAATTTGCCACTGAACGACGAAGAAAAAAAATATATAAAAAAAAGATTGGTAGAAGAATTGCAAAAAACTTGAAAACATTCAAATACAGAGATAGGATGACAGGAAAAGGAGAAGAAAAATGAAAATTATTGCAATATACACCAGAAAGTCAAAATCAACAGATAAGGGCGAATCAATTGAGACACAAATTAAGTTATGTCAAGAGTACATAGAAAGAATATTCATAAATGAAAAAATAGAAACACTATTATATGATGAAGGAGAAGGTTATTCTGGTGGAGATTCAACAAGGAAAAAATTTAACGAATTACTTAGAGATGCTAAAAATAAAAAGTTTGATGTGATTATATGTTATAGATTAGATCGAATAGCAAGAAGTGTAGCAGATTTTTCAGATCTAATTGAAGAATTAAATAGTAATGGAATTAGTTTTGTATCTGTAAAAGAACAGTTTGACACTAGTACTGCAATGGGAAGAGCAATGATGTATATATCTTCAGTTTTTGCACAATTGGAACGTGAAATTGGAGCAGAGAGGATTAAAGATAATTTAAGAGAACTTGCAAAAACGGGTAGATGGTTGGGAGGAACAACTCCTACAGGGTATAAATCAACTGACTATAAAATGATAAAAATTAGAGAAGTAGATGAAAATAATGAAATAGTAAAGAAAATAAAAAAGGCGCATATGCTACAGGAAATAGAGGAAGAAAAAACAGTGATAAAAATTATTGCACAGAAATATTTAGAATTAAAATCCTTAACTGCTTTGGAAACATTTACTATAAAAAATAATATGTATACTAAAAATGGAAAATTTTTTTCGAGATTTGCGCTTAGAAATATTCTTGAAAATCCAGTCTATGCAATAAATGATATTGACATGTATAATTACTTCATGGAAAATAAAGTAGATATATTTGCGAAAAAAGAAGATTTTGATGGAAAAAAAGCTATAATGGCATATAATAAAACTATGCAACGTAGGCATAAAGCTACCATAAAAAATGACATGAAAGATTGGATTATAGCCATTCGGAATGCATAAAGGTTTTTTATCAGGTGAAGATTGGATTAAAATACAAAAATTGCTAAAAATGAATGAAAATAAAAGGTATAGGAAGCCTAGAACGAATACAGCATTATTAACAGGAATTTTAAGATGTGAAAACTGTGGCTCCTATATGAGACCAAAAATACAAACTGGTAGATTTAATTCAAATGGTGAAACAAAATATTCTTATATATGTGAACTTAAATTAAGGAGCAGAAGGAGTAAGTGCAACAGTAAAAATATAGATGGAAATAAGTTAGATGCAGAACTTATAAAAGTGATAAAAAATATAATAGTACCGAATAGCAAGATTTGTTATGTATTAAAAAAGACAATGAATACAAAAAAAGTTATAGATGAAAATGGCGAAGAGAGGAAACATTTGCAATATGTTCTACAAAGGAATCAAAAAGAATTAGAAGCTCTTATTCAAAAAATCAAATATATAGATGTTGAATTAATTGATAATATTAATCAAGAGATGAAAATGATAAAAAAAGAAAATGAAGAAATTAAGCGAAAACTAAAAGAATATAAAGATGGAAAGAAAATAGAAACAAGTACGATTGATGTCTCTAAATTGGTATTAGAAATAATAGAAAAACATTTCGAACAGTTTGAGAGTTTGGATATTGTAGAAAAGAGAAATTGCTTGAGAATGCTCATAGCTTCAGCAGAAGTAGAAGGTGATAATATAAAAATAAATTTGTTAAGTAGCAATTCAGCTGACCTTTTTAAACCTTCTTTGTTTCCAACAGGTGAGGATAGACAATGAAATTTTAATGTATTTGCGTAGCATAAAAAAAATCGGAGCAGAAGTGTATTTAGACGAACCAATTGGGAAAGATAAAGACAATAACACTATTAGTTTAATAGATGTTCTAGAGAACGACGAAAAGAATATGGATGATGAAATTGATTTGAGAATGAAAATTAAAATATTATATGCCAAAATGAAAGAAGTATTAAAAGAACGAGAAAAAACAATTTTAGAGTTGCGTTTTGGATTGGATGGAAACAAACCAAAAACACAAAATCAAATAGCAGAAATGATGGGAATTTCTCGTTCATATGTATCTAGAATTGAAACAAAAGCAATTAATAAACTAAGTAAAGAATTCAAATAATAAATAAATACTAGAAATAATATAAAAGACGAATAATTATTTTTGATAAATGAGAAACTATATTAAAGAATAAGGATTATATAAAAATAAAGTAGGTGAAAATTAATGTATGAAGAAAGAGAAAAATTAAGAACTATATGGAATTATATGGTTTTAGATGAACCAATTCAAAAATGTGACTTGATTTTAGGATGTGGTTGTTCAAATTTAGATATACCAATAAAGTGTAGTAAACTATTAAAACAGGGGTATGGAAAAAATATTTTATTTACAGGAGGATTAGGGAAAATAACTAAAAATGTATTTTTAAAACCTGAGGCAGAAATATATAAAGAAATTGCTTTAAGAGAAGGAATAAAAGAAGAACAAATTTATGTAGAAAATAGATCTCGAAATACAGGGGAAAATTTTCGATTTTCATTGCAAATAATTGAAGAAAACAAAATTAAAAGTGATAAAATATTAGTTGTGCATAATAAATTATCTGAAAGAAGAACTTTAGCTACTGCACAATGTATAATGAAAGATAAACAAATATTTATTACTTCACCAAGTAGTTCATTTGAAACTTTTATGGAAAAATTAGAAAAAAAAGAAACTGAAGAGCGCAATAATAGGATTTCCTTATTATTAGGTGATGTACAAAGAATGCTTATATTTCCACAATTCGGGTGGCAAATTGAACAAGAGGTACCAACTAAAGTGCTAGAAAGCTACGAAGTTTTGAAAAATAAAGGATATACAAAATATTTATTTACACCAAAGGAAATTCAAACATTAATGGATAAATATGGAACAATAGAAGGAATGCAAAAGACCTATTTTTACTAAAAAAGACCGATTTAATAAAAATATATATTCTATTCTAAAAAATAACTTTGAGAGAAAAAGAAAGATTTAACTAAGAAAAAGTGAGATAAAACGATTTAATAAAACTAAAAAAGCTTATATAAAAATTGAAAAGATGTATACTATATGATAATATAAAGTTACAAAACATATTGAAGAATAAAAATTATTTCCCTGCGTGGTACGTGCAGATTGGAATTTTAGAACCAACAAATATAAAACGGGAGCCCGTCTCTGAATATGGCGTGTAAGCTTGCATTTATGTAAGAAACCCAGGAGTATTTAGGAAGGCACCCACCTGTGAAGAGCAGGTCCTTAAAATTTCATTCATCTTACGGCTAAGGCGGGGGATTTTTTTGTAGAATTAAAAAGTTAATTTTATAATTAAGCAATGGCAAATTAAAAGTTTGCCATTGTTTTTACTTTATAAAGATGATAGAATAGATTTATGCCTTGAGAAAGGAATAAGATTAAATATGAAGGTACAAGAATTACTAAATGTGGGAATTGAAAAATTGAAAAAACAAAAAATAGAAGAACCTATTTTAAAATCAAGAATATTACTTGCACATATTTTAAAAATCCCTAAAGAAACACTTATTTTACAATATGAAAATACTGTATCCAAAATGCAAGAAACGTTATATTTACAAAAGGTACAAGAATTAGCAAATAACAAACCGCTTCAATATATTACAAATAAGCAAGAATTTATGAAACTTATATTTTATGTAGATGAAAATGTTCTAATTCCAAGAGCAGACACTGAAATTTTGGTAGAAGAAGTAATAAAAAATTCTAAAGACTCTATGGAAATTTTAGATTTATGTACTGGAAGTGGTGCTATAGCAGTATCATTAGCCAAATATACAAAATCTACTATTTATGCAAGCGATATAAGTAGAAAAGCTCTAGAAATAGCCACTAGAAATGCAAATGATAACAAAGTTTTTGTACACTTTATACTTTCAGATATGTTTGAAAACATTATAAATAAAAAATTTGATATTATAGTTTCAAATCCACCTTATATAGAAACAGAAACTATTCTACACCTAGACAAAGTAGTACAAAAAGAACCACGCATTGCATTAGATGGAGGAAATGATGGTTTAAAATTTTATAAAATTATAGCACATCAAGCAAAAAAATATTTAAAACCAAACGGAATGCTTTATTTAGAGATTGGCTATAACCAAAAACAAGCAGTAATAGAAATTTTGCAAAAAGAGAATTACAAAGATATATACTGCCAAAAAGATTTAAATAATAAAGATAGAGTTATAGTAGCAAAGAAAGGAGAATAGATATGTCTTTTACAAAAGAAGTAAAAGAAGAGCTTATAAATTTAAAAGTATGGGATAATAATAGCACTTTAAAACAAGAAGAACAAATTAAAAGAATTTGTATTAGAGAAGCTTTTATAAAATCAGGTTCTATTAGTAATCCAAACAAAGAATATCATTTGGAAATTATAGAAAAAAACAAAAAAAAGACAGAAGAACTAATAAAAATACTCAAAGAATTTTCTATTTCTAGTAAATATATTAAAAGGCCAAAATTTTATGTTATTTACATAAAAGAAGGAGAAGAAATATCGAAATTTTTAGCGCTTATAGGAGCAAGTAATGCAGTTTTAAAATTTGAAGATATTCGTGTATTAAGAGAAACGAAAAATGCAATTAATAGGAAGGTAAATTGCGAAACAGCAAATTTGAATAAAACAATTAATGCATCAATTGAGCAAATAGAAAATATCAAATTCTTAAAGAGCATTCGAAAATTTGAAAAGCTACCACTTCACTTAAAAGAAATTGCAACTTTACGATTAGAATATCCAGAAGCAAGCTTGGCAGAACTTGGAGAAATGTTAAAAGAACCTATTGGTAAATCAGGAGTAAATCATAGATTAAAAAAAATTGAAGAAATAGCAAATGAATATAAAGGAGAGAAAAAAACTTGAAAGATATAGGTATATATGTACATATTCCTTTCTGCAAAAAAAAATGTGACTATTGTGATTTTATTTCTTATTGTAATAAAGATAAACTATTAGAAGAATATATAAAATACTTAAAACAAGAAATACGGAGAAGTAGGACAGGGAATAAAATTAGCTCTAGGAAAGAAATATAGCCATATTAGTACAATTTATATAGGGGGAGGAACACCATCATATATTAATAGCGAATATATTAATTCTATTTTAAAAGAAATAAAGACTATAGAAGATTTTGAAGATTTAGAAATAACAATAGAAATAAATCCAGGTACTGTTACAAAAGAAAAATTAGAAAATTATAAAAATTCTGGAATTAATCGTTTGAGTATAGGAATGCAAGAAACACATGACAATTTGCTAGCAACTATAGGTAGAATTCATTCTTATAAAGATTTTGAAAATACATATTATATGGCAAGAAAAATCGGATTTGAAAATATAAATGTAGATATTATGATAGGACTACCACGGTCAAACTTTAATAGATGTAGAAGAAACCATACAAAGAATTGTCAAATTAAATCCTGAACATATTTCAGTTTATTCATTAATAGTAGAAGAAAAAACTCCAATAGAAGAAAAAATAAAAAATAAAGAATTAATTTTACCAGAAGAAAATGTAGAAAGAAAAATGTACTGGAAAGTAAAAGAAATATTAGAAAAAAACGGATACAAACATTATGAAGTTTCAAATTATGCAAAACCAGGATTTGAATCTAAACATAATAGTAACTGCTGGGAACAAAAAGAATACTTTGGTTTTGGAGTAGGAGCGCATTCTTATACAGATGGAGTAAGATATTCAAACACGGAAAATATAGAAGATTATATAGAAAATTACAAAAATGGAAAACAAGAGAATAACTTTATTTTTCATGAAAAGCAAGATAAACTATCACAAATGAAAGAATTTATTATGCTCGGACTAAGAAAAATAGAAGGAGTAAAGAAAAGTGATTTTAAAGAAAAGTTTGAAATAGATATAAAAAAATTTTTTAATATGGAATTAGAAAAATTGTTAAAAGAAAAGTTGATTATAGAAGACGAAAAAGTAATTAAGCTTTCAAATAAAGGAATTGATTTAGCAAATTTAGTTTGGCAAGAGTTTGTGTAAGCGAAATATTGACAATAACATGAAATTTAAGTAAAATAATAAATAGAGTAAATTGAATAGTCGCGGATGCAATATCGAAAGATAGCATATGAGGAAAGTCCGGGCTCCATAGAGCAATAGTGCTGGGTAACGCCCAGTAAGGGAAACCTTAAGGAAAGTGCAACAGAAAATAACCGCCTAATTTTAGGTAAGGGTGAAAAGGTGAGGTAAGAGCTCACCAGTAGTATGGTGACATACTATGTTTGTGTAAACCCCACTTGGAGCAACACCTTTTAAAGAGAAGATAAATGCTGCTCGCAGACTTCTTGCTAGGTGGCTTGAGATAAGTAGTAATACTTATCCTAGATAAATGACTATTCAAGACAGAACCCGGCTTATAGATTTACTTTACAAAAAAATACACCTAAGTAGATAAACACTAAGGTGTATTTTTTTTAAAATTCAATTTAAAAGCAATTTAATATCTTCTGGGAATGGTGCTTCTATTATAATTTGTTTTTTCAAAATAGGATGATAGAAGCTTGTTTTATATGCGTGTAGAGCTTGTCTTGCAATAAGAATTGATGAATTACCATATAATGTATCTCCGACTATAGGATGACCAATATACTTACTATGAACACGTAATTGATGTGTTCTACCTGTTTCTAATTGGAATTTAACAAGGGTATTTTGACCTATATATCTCAATACTTTGTAATGAGTAATAGCAACATCTCCATCCAGAGCAACACATCTTTCTATAATACTATTTGCTTTTCTTTTTATAGGCACATTAATTGTATCATTTTTTATTTCTAAAATGCCTTCAAGCAAAGCAATATATTCTTTATGAAAAATATTTTTTTTCATTTGTTTAATTAAACATTCCTGCAAATATTCATTTTTAGCAATAACAACAATTCCAGAAGTTCCTTTATCTAATCTATTAACTAAATGAATTTTTTTCTTAAGCCCTATGGATTTATAGTAATACATAATTCCATTAGATAAGCTATTACAATAATGATTAGAAGAAGGATGAATAGCAATTTCAGCTGGTTTATTTACAATTAGAAAACAATCATCTTCATACAAAATAGAAAGCTTCATAGGGGTAGGAACTATGTTATTTGCTTCTTCTTCTAAATCTATATCTACTACAATTCTATCTTTAAATTGAACTAACTTATCAACATACATTGGAACACCATTGCAATAAATTCGATGATGTAACTTCATTTTAGAAAGAAAACGATGTGAAAAACAAAATTCGTTTAATAGAACTTCACGAATTGTTTTATATCCATCGTCTTTTTTTACAACATATTCTAATACCATTTTTTGCACCTTTAAATAATAATGGTGCGAGCAATGGGACTTGAACCCATACGCTTGCGCACACGCCCCTCAAACGTGCCTGTCTGCCAATTCCAGCATGCTCGCAAATAACTATATTTATTATATCGTATTTTTCAAAAAAATCAATAGTTTTTACTTGTATAATAATATTTTAAAAGTATATAATAAATGCATATAAAAAATATTTTAAAGGAGGTTTGCACATGGATAGAAAAATTAGAGTTGTACAATACGGAGCAGGCAAAATGTCAGTATATACTATGCGCTATGTATACGAAAAAGGAGCAGAAATTGTAGGAGCTATTGATATTAATCCTAATGTAATAGGAAAAGACATTGGAGAAATTATGGGCACGGAAAACAAGGGGATTAAAGTTGTCAGTTTAGAGGAAGCAGAAGGAATGCTAAAAGAAGTAAAACCAGATATAGTAATTGTTACTACAATGAGTTTAATTAGTGATGTAAAAGATGCTCTTTTATTATGTGCTAAACTAGGATTGAATGCAATTACAACTTGTGAAGAAGCTTTTTACCCATCAAATTCAAATCCAGGAATTACAGAGGAAATTGATAAACTTGCAAAGCAAAACAATTGTACAATTACAGGAAGCGGATATCAAGATATTTATTGGGGTGAGTTAATTTCTGCAATATCTGCATCTACACATACAATTAAAAAAATTAAAGGAAGTTCTAGTTATAATGTAGAAGATTATGGAATAGCCTTAGCAAAAGCACATGGAGCAGGACTTGATTTAGAAAGCTTTGAAAAAGAAGTGGCTTCTGGAGATAATATTAGTGAAGAAGCAAGACAAGAAATTATAAACAAAGGAGAATTTATGCCATCATACATGTGGAATGTTAATGGTTGGTTATGCTCTAAATTAGGATTAACTGTAACTCATCAAACACAAAAATGTGTGCCACAAACATACAAAGAAGATATTGATTCTTCTACTTTAGGCATGACTATAAAAGCAGGGCTAGCAACAGGAATGAGTGCAGTTGTTACAACAGAAACTAAAGAAGGTATTACAATACAATCAGAGTGTATCGGAAAGGTATATTCAAAAGAAGACTATGATAAAAACGAATGGACTATAGAAGGAGAGCCAACAACTACTCTTGTTATTTCAAGACCATCTACTGTAGAGTTAACTTGTGCTACTGTTGTAAATAGAATTCCAGATGTAATAAATGCACCATCAGGTTATATAACAACAGATAAAATGGATGAATTAATGTTTAGAGTAAAACCTTTACACGAATATGTTAAATAGCAATATTCTCTTTCTTCAAAGAATTGCTAAAAAAACATGTAGGGGCGAACAGTGTTCGCCCGCTTTTAGTATAAATTGCTATTACAAAACTGAAATAACAGCATTATGTGAAAAGCCTGCGTTCTCCAAGGCGTTAAAGAAAGAGACAAAAACAAAAAAGAGACACACTAAAATGCAGAGAAAGCAAGAATGTTACAAGGTCGAACTCGTTTTTCACATAAAGACTGTTATTTCTAAAACGATTACATAGGACAAAATAAACCAGAAACATGTAGGGGCGAACAGTGTTCGCCCGTTAATATTATTACTATTGACGAATTTGAATTTTTGTAGTAGGATATAAAAGGTATTATTAGAAAATAAAGGAGAAGGTATATGTCTTTTTTTGATAAATTGAAAGAGGGATTATCCAAAACAAAAAACTCCATTAATCATGTTTTCAGCAATTTTAGAAAAGTAGATGAAGAACTACTAGAAGAATTAGAAGAAGCTTTAATTATGGCAGATGTTGGAGTAGAAACCTCACAAGAAATTATTTCTAATTTAAGAGAAAAAATAAAATTAGAAAAAATTGAAGATGAAGAAAATGTAAAAAAAGCATTAAGAGAAGAAATCGTAAAAATACTAGAAATAGAAAATAAGGAACTCCATTTAGAAACCAAACCATCAGTTATATTAGTGGTGGGTGTAAATGGTGTTGGAAAAACAACTTCGATTGGCAAAATAGCAAATAGATTAAAACAAGGTGGAAAACAAATTGTTATTGCTGCTGCTGATACTTTCCGTGCAGCTGCTGTAGAACAACTAGAAATATGGTCTCAAAGAGCTGGAGCGAAAATGGTAAAAAAACAGGAGGGAACTGATCCCGCTTCTGTTGTATATGATGCAATAAAAATTACAAAAGAAATTGGAGCTGATGTGTTAATTTGTGATACAGCAGGAAGACTACATAACAAAAAATATCTAATGGACGAATTATTAAAAATAGAAAAAGTAATTGACAAAGAATTACCAGAAGCAAGCAAGGAAGTACTTATTGTATTAGATGCTACCACAGGGCAAAATGCAATCGAGCAAGTAAAAGCTTTTAAAGAAACAACAGGACTTACAGGCGTAATTTTAACTAAACTAGATGGCACAGCAAAAGGTGGAGTTGTGATAGGAATTGTAGATAAGAACAAAATACCAGTTAAATTTATCGGTATTGGAGAAAAAATAGACGATATGGAAATATTTAATGCACAAGAGTTTGTACAAGCAATTTTGTAAAATAGAAATGGAGGCAATATGCAAGAGCAAGAAAAAAAGAAAAACTACAAAAGAAGAATGTTAATTGTACTAGGTTTTCTAATTCTATTTGCTATATATAGCTTTGTAAATTTAAGAGGAGAATATTTAGAAATTTTAGAAATAGGAGAAGAATATCTTTCAGTTTTTTGGCAAAATTTAAAATATAAATTTGTAGTTATTGCAATAAACTTTGTTATTTTATTTTTTAGTATTTATTTCACAACTCGTGCAATAAAAAAAGGACTAAAGGAATTTTTTGACGAAGAAAAAAAAGAAATGCCAAAACTTCCAAACAAATCAATTGCACTTATAGCTAGTGTAGTTATTAGTATTGCAGTAAGCAATTTAATATCTAATAAAGCTATTCTAGCATTCAGTAATACTTTATTTGAAAAAACAGATCCAATCTTCAACTTAGATATTGCTTATTTTATGTTTCAAAAGCCATTTATAGAAACAATTTTATTATATTTTGCTACTATTCTTATAGCACTTACTATATACATAGCAGCATATTACATAACTGTATTTAATATTTATTTTGATGGAATTAACAGAGAAACTTTAAAAAGAAACATGTTTATTAAACAACTAACAAATCATGTTATGGCAATTGCTTGTATAATAGCTTTTTTAATACTTGTAAAATCACAAGATGTTGTTTTCCAAAACTTCTTAACATTAAAAGACGAAGCTAAAACAGAATTAGTTGGAGCTGGAACAACAGACATTATTATAGGAGTATGGGGTTATAGAATTTTTGCAATTGTATTAATTGTATGTACATACTTAGGAATTCATAATTTTAAAAAGAAAAAAACAAAAAACACGATTATTTCAATTGTTGCAATTCCTTCATATTTAGTAGTTCTATTTATTGTTATGAGTAGTTTTCAATTAATATTTATTGGAAACAACGAATTAGAAAAAGAAAAAGATTATATTTTTTATAATATAGATAGAACAAAGAGTGCATATAATATTCAAATAGAAGAAAAAGAATTAGAAAACAGTGGAACTGTAACTAAAGAAATGATAGAACAAAATGCAGAAATTATAGACAATATTCCAATTGTAAGTGAAGAAGCAACTGTAAAAACTTTAGCACAATATCAAACAAATGTAGGATATTATTCATATAATCATACAAAGCTAGGTTTATATAATATAGAAGGAAGAGAAACTTTAGCTTATGTTTCACCAAGAGAAATTGTAAGTGGAGGAGATAGAACTTACAGTAATAAAACATATGAATACACACATGGCTATGGTGTTATTTTATCTTACGCAAACAGAGCAGATTCAACTGGAAAAATTGAGTATATTCAAAAAGAAGTGGATGGTAAAGATGAAAAAATTGAAATTACACAACCACGAATTTATTATGGATTAGAAACAAACGAAATTGTTGTAACAAATACAAAAAATACTTCAGAATATGATTATCCAATTAATAGTTATACAAATGCAGAAAATGAATATGATGGAGAAGGCGGAATTAATTTAGGATTTTTTGATAGGCTAATTATAGGAATTACAAATGGAGATGTAAAATTAGCTGTATCAACTAATATACAGAATGATAGCAAAATTTTAACAAATAGAAATGTTATTCAAAGAGCAAAAACCATCATGCCATACTTACTATATGATGATGAACCATATATGGTTATTCGAGAAGATGGCTCACTTGCGTGGGTACTAGATGCTTATACAACTTCTAATGCATATCCTTATGCACAAGGAACTGTAATTGAACAAAATGGAGTAAAAACAAAAATTAATTATATTCGAAATTCAATTAAAGTTATTATAGATGCATATGATGGAACTACAACATTTTATTTAACAGATAAAACAGATCCTATCGCAATGGCATATTGGAGAGTATATCCAGAAATATTTGCAGATATCAACCAAGAAACAATTCCAGAAGATATAGCAGAACATATAGTATATCCAGAATTTTTATATCAAGTACAAGCAGAAATGATAACAAGATATCATAACATTCAAGCAGAAGTATTATATAGAAATGATGATGTGTGGGAAATTGCTAAAAGTACGGTTTCTAAAACATCTAGTTTAAATGGAATTCAAATGGAACCTTACTATACTATGGTAAAAAACAGTGAAAACGAAAATAACCTGGGGCTAATTATACCATATACACCATTAGAAAAACAGAATATAATATCTTATCTAGTAGGGACCTATGAAAATAATCAAAACACTTTAGTACTATACAGATTTTCATCTGGCAGTAGTGTTGTAGGGCCAATGCAACTAAATTCGCAAATTGAACAAGATAAAACAATTTCAAACGAACTAGAAGATTTAAATGTTTCAGGAGCCCGTCTGATTAAAAATATGATGATTATACCAGTAGAAGATACCCTTCTTTATGTAGAGCCAGTTTACCAAGTACTAGTTAATGAATCACAAGTTCCTATTCTAAAAAAAGTAATTGTAGCCTCAGGAACAAAAGTAACAATAGGCAATAATTTAGAAGAAGCATTAACAAATTTATTTTCACAATATGCTATAGATATTGAAGTTCAAAATACAGAAAATATAGAAGAAATTATGGAAGCAATTATTAAAGCAAATAATAATTTAGAAGAATCTAGTGCAAGCCAAGATTGGGAGCTTATTGGAAAAGATCTAAAGCGTTTGCAAGAACTAATAAAACAACTAGAACAAATACAAGAGGAGCAAAAAGAAGGTAATGAAGAAATAACAGGAGAAAATACAGCTGTAAGCGAATAAAAACAGGAAAAATACGGAAACCTAAATATTAGGTGAAGTATATGTTCATAAAAAGAAAATTAAGTTATTTAGAAGAAAAAATTGATAAACTGAATACTATATTAGTAGAAGCCAATATACGAGAATTGTCTTATATTATTGGAAGTAAAAAGCAAATTCTTATTCGTAATATTTTAGCAGGAATAGCTAAAGGAATAGGAGTAGGAATTGGTTTTACCCTTAT
>CALXJM010000010.1 GCA_944388625.1 uncultured Clostridia bacterium | reverse complement strand
CTCAAATTGTAATTCTTGCTTAATAATCTTCATTTTTTCACACCATCCTTTCGTTTGGATGATTTTCATATTGTTTATAGACAACAAAAAAATCAACCAGATTTTATTTTCTGATTGATTTTGTATCAATTCTGTTCTATAAAAGTTCGAACAGAAACGTCATTGGTGGGCAGGGATGGATTCGAACCATCGTACTCAAATGAGAACAGATTTACAGTCTGCCGCCTTTAGCCACTCGGCCACCTACCCAAATAATATATAAAAAAATGGTGCGCCCTCAAGGATTCGAACCTTGGACCCACCGGTTATGAGCCGGTTGCTCTGACCAACTGAGCTAAGGGCGCATGTTATTTCTAACGACAAAACAAATTATAGCGAATTTTTTTTTACATGTCAATACTTTATACAAAAAAATTTCTGTAATTTAAATTTTATTTGCAACTATACAATTAACATAAAATATGATATAATAATAAAAAGTTTTCTTAGAATCCTTTTTATGCATGAAGAAGTGAGTACTTTAAGGAGGGAACTTTTATGAGAATGTAACAGAATTACATGAAGCCAGGTTAATGACATCGAAGGGAGGAGCAACATGTTTGGACTAGTAATATTAACTTTTTTCATACCAATGCTGTTAAACGTGATAATTCTTACCACATGTTTGATACTTTCAATTTTCAGAGCAGATTGGAAATGAGGGGGAGAAGTAAATGAAAATTGCAAAAAAGACAAGCAAAAAGACAAAACTTAAATTTACAACGATTGTATGTTTCGAACCTTGGATGAAGGAAAAAGAAAGATGGTGTAAGATTAAAGAGAGAAAAAGAGGAGCAATTAATTTCTATACAATGCATGGATGGGAAATTGTGGAAGTAGAAATAATAAAACAACGGGATGAGGCAGAAATCACATGTTACATGTTACACTCATAAGGTATATAGCCGTCTATAATTAGACGGCTATATATACTTAAAAGAAATGTAAATTATTAATAAAAAGATGGTACGCAAAAAGCCAAAATATTTAAAAAATGTATTGCCAATAAAAGAAAAATAGGGTATAATGTTACAGAAATATTATGAAATTGTTACAGGCATATTAAAAGTATATTACAATTGTGTTAACTCTATTGACATATAAAAGATATGTTATAAAATGAGTACAAACAGAATTAGTCTTATAAGACAAATTGGAGAGAGTATGAGAGTAATTAGTGGTAAAGCAAAAGGAACAAAATTAAATTCATTAGAAGGAATTGCTACTAGACCTACATTAGATAGAGTAAAAGAAGCTCTATTTAATATTCTTCAATTTGATTTGCAAGATGCAATAGTTTTAGATTTATTTGCAGGAAGCGGAGCACTAGGAATAGAAGCTCTTAGTAGAAATGCAAAACAAGTTGTGTTTTGCGATAATTCTTATAAAGCAATTCAAATTATAGAAAAAAATTTGAAAAAAACAAATCTAAATAAAAATGCAATTGTTATCAATAAAGATTATAAAACATGCTTAAAGGATTTAAAAGAACAATTTGATATAATATTTTTGGACCCACCTTATAAATCGAGCTTTGCTATAGAAGCACTTGAACAAATAGTGGACTTAAATTTATTATCAAAAGAAGGAGTAATCGTTATAGAAACAGATGAGGAAAGCATAGAAAAAGAAATTCAAACAATCGATATAAATTTATATGATATTAGAAAATATGGCAGAGTAAAGCTGATGTTTTTAAATCGAAAGGGGTAAAAAATGGAAATTTTTACATTGTTAGAAACGATAGAAGATATTCTTGAAAGAAGCAAAGGGGTACCATTTACCACAAAAGCAATCGTGGATAAAGAAGAAATGTTAGATATTATAAAAGAAATTAGATTGAAGCTTCCAGATGAATTGAAACAGGCTAAATGGGTAAAAGAAGAAAGACAAAGAATACTAGAAGAGGCTAAAAAAGAAGGAGAAAACATAGTCAAAGAAGCAGAAAACAGAATTATTGCTATGATTGATGAACATGAGATTACAAAAAAAGCTTATGAGCAAAAAGCAGAAATCATAGAAACTGCAAACGAAATGTATAGAGAAATGTGCAAAGGAACTAAAGACTATGCAGATGAAATTTTATCCAAAATAGAAAACTCCATAAAAGATTTAAACATAACAGTAGAAACAGCACTTCAAACTATTCAGGAAAGCAGAAAAGAGTTAAAATAAACATTTTGAGGGCAGAAGTCTAAAAATTACTTCTGCTCTTTTGTTGTAAAGAAATGGAGGATAATTATGGCAAAGCGAAAAAGAAAAAACTCAAAGAAAAAAGCTAATAAAATAGATGTAGAAGTAGTATTACTTATAGTAATTAGCATTGTACTTGCAATACTAATTTATACACAATCCGGATATTTGGGCGAAATGTTAACATCATTATTAGGCGGTTTAGTAGGCTGGATTAAATATTTAATTCCTATCGGAACATTTTCTCTTGCTATTTATATTGTATATGATGATAAAAATTATTTATCAAGTAAATTAATAAAATACGCTTTATTTTTATTATCAATTAGTATTATATTATCAATATTTCAATATTCTAATGGTAATTTAAATTTTGAAAGTGAATTTTGGAGTATTGTGAAAGAAGCTTATACTATGGGAGAAAAGAATATTGGAGGAGGAGCAATTGGAACAATGATTGCTATTCCTCTTGTAAAACTTCTAGGACCATGGGCAGCTATAATATTATCTATTGGAATTGCAGCCATATTCTTAGTACTTGTATTTGGAATAAAACCTGCAGAATTACTAGCAGAAGCAATACAAAGACATGGAGAAAAACAAGAAGAAAGAAGAGAAGAGAAAAAATCTTTAAGGGAAATGCAGAAAAAGGAAGAAAAGTATGGTCGAAAACGAGTTACTGAAATACTTGATGATCAGATGACGATTAATATAAATGGAATTGATAAGAAATACGAACAAGATGAAGACTTAATACCAACGAAGAAAAAGAAAATAGAAACAATAAAAGGACTAAAGAATGAAAACGAAAAAACGGGAGAAACAGAATTATTTAAACAAGAAGAAGAAAAAAAAGAAGATAAAACAAAACAAGTGTTGCAATTAGAGCATACAATAACAATGGAAGACGAAAATTATGAATTTCCACCAATGGACTTACTACAAGAAGGGAAGAACACAAGCAAAACAGGGAAAAAAGCAATTACAGATACGGCAGCAAAACTACAAAAAACTTTATATAGTTTTGGAGTGTCAGCTAAAGTAGAAAACGTTTCGGTAGGACCTGCTATCACTAGATATGAATTAAAACCAGCAGAGGGAGTGAGGGTAAGTAAAATTGCTAACCTTGCTGATGACATTGCACTGAATTTAGCAGCAGAAAGTATTAGAATTGAAGCTCCAATTCCAGGGAAACAAGCTGTAGGAATTGAAATACCAAATAAAGAAAAAGAGATGGTTCATTTAAGAGAAATTATCGATACAGAAAAATTCAAAAATGAAAAATCAAAGTTATCTTTTGCATTAGGAAAAAATGTAGCAGGAGAAGAAATTATAACAGACATATCAAAAATGCCACATGTGCTAATTGCAGGAGCAACTGGCTCAGGGAAAAGTGTATGTATTAATACATTGATTACAAGTATTATTTATAAAGCGAAGCCAAGTGAAGTAAAATTAGTTATGATAGATCCAAAAGTAGTTGAACTATCTGTATATAATGGAATTCCACATTTGTTAATTCCAGTAGTTACAGATCCTAAAAAAGCAGCTGGAGCTCTTACTTGGGCTGTTCAAGAAATGGTTAACCGCTACAGCCTATTTGCAGAAAAAGGCGTTAGAGATATTAAAGGATATAACGAATTGCTAGAAGAAGATGGAAGTATAGAAAAGCTTCCACAAATAGTTATTATAATAGATGAACTTGCAGATTTAATGATGGTAGCAGCTAAAGATGTAGAAGATGCAATTTGCAGGTTAGCACAAATGGCAAGAGCTGCAGGAATGCATTTAGTGATTGCAACTCAAAGACCATCAGTGGATGTTATAACAGGTATTATAAAGGCTAATATTCCTTCAAGAATTGCTTTTGCAGTTTCATCACAAGTAGATTCTAGAACTATTCTAGACATGGTAGGCGCGGAAAAACTTTTAGGAAAAGGAGATATGTTGTTTTATCCATCTGGTGCTGCAAAACCTACCAGAATTCAAGGAGCATTTATATCAGACAAAGAAGTAGAAAAAATTGTGGAATTCTTGAAAAACAATGGAGAAGTTACATATAATGAAGACATATTGGAAACAATAGAAAAAGCAAACAAAACCGAAAAAGAGATAGAAGATGATAATGAAAACGATGCAGATCCACTTTTAATGGACGCTATAGAAACAGTAGTAGAAACAGGACAAGCATCTACCTCATTTATTCAAAGGCGATTTAAAGTTGGATATGCAAGGGCAGGAAGAATTATTGACCAAATGGAGCAAAGAGGAGTTATTTCTGGATACGAAGGAAGCAAACCAAGACAAGTATTATGGTCTAAAGAGACACTAGCGGAATTAAAAATGACTAAAACACCAGAACAAGAACAATTGAACTAAGAAGTATTACATTTGTATTACAATTAAGATAAAAATGTTTACAACTAAAAAAACGTATAATATAATGAAAAGGCAGATTTACATCTGCCTTTTGTCAGATAGAAGAAAGAGAGGCTTGTATGGTACGAGAGAAAAAAGAGATTTTTTCAAAATTCAAAGATTATAACAATGAATTAGAAAAAGTATTAGAAACTAAATATTTTTCAGAAACAACAAAAAATTTGTTATTAAGTATGCTATACAAGATAGAAGTTGCTTACAAAGATTATACAAAAGTAAAAGTAGAAAATAGAACAAAAAAAGAATTTGTAGAAGAAATTATAAATAATATAAGAGAAAACTGTGAAGAAATAGAAATTGTAAATCCACGAGAGAAATCGGCGAAAATATTAGAAGAAAACAAAGCTAACTATATGATTTTTAAAGAAAAGAAAAAAATCATATCATATGCTAATGAAAGAGAAGTCCTAAAAGCAATCATAGAAATTTCAAATGAAAAATCTGAACCAGGGGAAAAATATTTATTTATGCAAAAGCCATTGCAACTTTTATTTGAATTAGGAGGAATACTAAATAATGTAGAAATTATTCGAGATTTTGATGGTTGGTCTTGGAATATTGAAAAAACACAAATAAAGAATTTTGAATATAATTTGCTATATCAAAATTTAAGATTATTGATTCGAAGCGCACAAATAAATCAGATTTTAAAAGAAAAAGACTATTTTTATAAAATAGTTAATAAATTAAAAGATGCAGAAAAAGAAAATTCAAAGATAAAAATAGAAAATATATTAATTCAAATGATATTAGGATCATATTTAAAAAATCATATAAATCATCGTAAAGAACTAGAAGAGCAGAGAGCAAAATTTGAAAAAGAAGTTAATGAAATGCGAGACAAGATAAGTTTAGTGGAAAAAATATCTAAACAAAAGAAAGATTATGTAAAAAAAATAAAGCAGATGGATGAAGTTATGAACAATAGAAATTTGCTCATAGAAGAATATAGAAATAGAAATTTGAAAGCAAAGCCAGAAGAAAAAATATTTAGTGTAAGTGATTTAGTAGAAATATTAGAAAAAGAAAGAGAAAACTTAATGTGTAAAATTAAAGAACTTAATAGAAATATAAAACCAGAGAAATATGTAAAACAAAAAGAAATTTTAGAATACGCAGAAAAAAATATTCATGAAGCTTTAGAAAGAACAGAAGAAGAATGGATAGAGACGAAAATAGAGTTTCAAAAAAAATTCTTAAAAATTTTGACACTTCAATTACAGAAAATAGAAACAAAAAAAGAAATTTTAGAATTTATTTATCTGTTTAGATATTATCTTTTAATTCCTGTAAATGAGGAGACTTCTATAAAAGATAGAAAAGAAATACAAAAAGAAATTGATAATATCATATATATCATTGTAAAAAAGGCTTGTACTATGAAAGTAATGAATACAATGCATGAAGATGCAAAAATAAACAGTGAAATCCTAAAATCAGTTTTCCTAGTAAAAGTGATTGATTTAGAGGATATGGAAATAGAATTAGAAAAAGAAAATGAAGCGGTTCAGGTGAAAATTTGTGAACAGGAAGCTATTGATAACATAAGAAAAATAGAAATAGATCCAGAAGAAGACTATAAATTAAAGTATAATAAAAAAATGAAAATATTTATTTAATAAAATATAAATATATCTAAAGGGAGGAATTTTATGAATATTACTTTTTTAGGAGCAACAAAAACTGTAACAGGTTCGAACTTTTTAGTAGAAGGAGCAGGAAAGAAATTTTTAGTTGATTGTGGTATGTATCAAGGAAAAACAAGTGACCTAATGCATAATGAAGATCCGTTTTTATTTGATGTTCATGAAATTGATTTTGTACTGCTAACACATGCTCATATTGACCATTCAGGAAGAATTCCAAAGCTCTACAAAGAAGGATATAGAAACAAAGTAATTGCAACTAAAGCAACTTGTGATTTATGCTCTATCATGTTACCAGATAGTGGACATATTCAAGAAACCGAAATTGAATGGAAAAACAGAAAAAGAAAAAGAGAAGGAAAAGAGCCTTTGCCACCACTTTATACAGCAGAAGATGCTGCAAAATGTATGGAGATTTTTGTGCCTGTTTCATATGACCAAATTATTGATGTGGCGGAAAACATTCAAGTGCGCTTTAATGATGCTGGGCATATGCTTGGATCTAGTATTATTGAAGTCTGGGTAACAGAAAATGGAGAAACAAAAAAAATAGTATTTACAGGAGACTTAGGAAACAATGATATTCCACTTTTAGATTCACCAACTATGATTGAAAGTGCGGACTTTTTAGTTATGGAATCTACTTATGGTGGCAGACTACATTTAAGAAATGATGACAAAGCAAAATTGTTTTTAAGCATTGTATCCGAAACCTTAGAAAAAGGCGGAACTGTAGTTATTCCATCATTTGCTGTAGGAAGAACACAGGAAATATTATATGAAATTAATAAATTAAGAGAGTTAGACGAATTTAATGACACATATAAAAAAGAGTATGATGAATTGATGAAAGCTCCTGTTTATGTAGATAGTCCGTTAGCAATTTCTGCAACAGAGATTTTTAAGAAAAATACAGATTTATTTGAGGAAGAAGTAAGAGAAGAAATTCAAAGTGGGGATAATCCTTTGGAATTTCCTGGCTTACAATTTACAAGAACCGCAGATGAATCAAAGGCTTTAAATGAAAGTAATGAGCCATCAATTATTATATCTGCTAGTGGAATGTGTGAAGTGGGAAGGATTAAGCACCATCTAAAACATAATTTGTGGAATCCTAATAGTACTATTCTATTTGTTGGATACCAAGCACCAGGAACATTAGGAAGAAACATTGTAGATGGAGCCAAAAAAGTAAGAATATTCGGAGAAGAAGTAGCGGTAAATGCAAGAGTTGAATACATAGAAGGATATTCTGGACATGCAGACCAAGAATGGCTCATGAATTTTGTATATTCATTTATTATGAAACCAAAACATATATTTTTAGTTCATGGAGAACCAAATGGACAAATAGAACTAAAAAATAAAATTATGGAAGAAACTAATATACCAGTGACCATACCAGAATTCGGAGATGTAATTTGTTTAGACACATTAAAACAAGTATCACAATTACAATTACCAACTAAGTATAAATATATTCGCTTAGAAGTAATAGAAAGATTAGAAACATTAAAAGAAGAAATTAATGATATGTCAGACATTGTTAGAGAAGGTTTAACATCTGAAGATATAAATGATGAAAAAATAGCAAGATTGAGTGAGAAGATAAAAGAATTAGAAAAACAAATCGTAGATATTATTGAAACATAAATAAAAGTGTATTTATAGATGAATTAGATAAAATAAAAATAGGAGAAAAAAATGGAAAAGTATTTTAATGATGCAATTATTGGTAATAGAAATATTTTAGCAAGCTATACCAGAAAGGGAGAGCTTTTGAGACTTTTTTATCCAAATACAGACAATAGACAATTTATAGATTTTTATTATACAGGAATAAAAGTAAATGATTCTGGACTTATTTATTTACACCAAGATATTAATAATACTTATGAACAGCACTATATAGAAGATACAAATATTTTAGTTACAGAAATTATTAATAAATATTTTGAAATTCAAGTTATACAAACAGATTTTGTTGATATAAAAGAAAATATCATAATAAAAAGATATAAATTCGTAAATAGGAATAGTATTGATTTAGATGTAAATTTTCTAGTTCACAGCAAGCTTATATCTAGCGAAAATAATGATGTAAGTGGTTTTTTTAAAAGCAATGCCTTAATTCAATATGCACATGATTACAGTATATGTACTTTTTCAAAAAATGATATATCAAGTTTTCAAATCAATGGAACTAAAGAAAATATTCACACAGGAATTATTTATGGAAAAGATTATATAGGAATGTCTCCTGACTCGAGCATAAGCTATGAAATAGGAACTTTAAAACCAGGAGAAGAAAAAACATTAGAACTAATTATTTATATTAATGATAATAAACAAAGAAAAAATTTAATAGAAATAGAAGATGAAATTGAAAGACTAAAAAGAATCGATATAGAAAAATGCTATCAAGCTACAAGAAAGTACTGGAGAAAATTTGTAAAAGCACATGAAAATGAAAATTTGAAAAATATAAATAGTAGATATTATACAAAAATAGAACAAATTTATAAAAGAACTATTTTGCTTTACCCTTTGCTTACTAATAGTGAAACAGGAGGAATATCAGCAGGTGTAGAAGTAGACGAACAAAAAAGCAAATGTGGTAGGTATTCTTATTGCTGGCCAAGAGATGCAATTTATATTACAGAAGCATTTGATAATTTAAAAATGGAAAAAGAAACAGAGAAATTTTATAAAAATTTTTGTAAAAATACGCAAAGCAAAGATGGAATGTGGGAACAAAGATTTTACACAGACGGAACTTTAGCGCCTTGTTGGGGATATCAAATTGATGAAACTGCATCTGTTGTATATGGGGTATATAAACATTATGAAAAAGTTAAAGACTTAAAGTTTTTAAAAGACAATTTAAAAATGTGCGAAAAAGCAGTGAGTTTTCTAAAAAAATATGTAGAAGATATTTTTCTAGAAAGAAATAAATATAAACCAAGTTATGACTTATGGGAAGAAAATGAAGGAATACATGCATATTCTTTAGCAGCTATTTTCTGTAGCTTTGAGTGCTTAATGAAAATACATGAAAAACTAGCACCAGAATTTGAAAACAATCGTATTAAATTAGAACAAATGCGAAAAGAAAAAGAAGAATTAGAGAGATATAGATTGCAGATAAAAGAATATATTCTTGATAAGTTTTATGATAAGGAAAAAAAATGTTTTATTCGAAATAACGATGGAAGAATGGATATTAGTCTATTAGGACTTGTTACACCATTTAAAATGTTTAGTCCAAATGAGAAAAAAATAGAAAACACTATAGAAAAAATAAATTTAACATTAAGAACTTATACAGGAGGATATTTGCGATATGAAGGAGATACATATCGTGACGGAAATCCATGGGTAATTGCTAACTTATGGCTTGCCAATTACGCTATTGAAAAAGGAGATATTAATCTTGCTAAGCAAAATTTTGAGTTCGTTGTAAGAACAGCTACAGAACATGGCTTTTTGGGAGAACAAATTGATAATAAAACATTAAAGCCAAATTGGGTAATTGGACTTGCATGGTCTCATGCAATGTTTGTGAATATACTTGAAAAATTACAAAGCTGTGATAAATAGTGTGATCATATTAAAACTGAGTTTTTAAAAGTGTTACAAATAAAAAAAGATAGATATACATCAAAATTCAAAGAAACATTAAGAAAAATTTATTTTATATATAAATAGATGATGTTTATTTAAGAATATATAACTAAAAATGGAGGAATAAATGTCAAAGACAAAAACAGTTTTTGTTTGCAGTTCATGTGGATATGAATCTGTTAAGTGGATGGGTAAATGTCCAGCGTGCAATGAATGGAATACATTTTATGAAGAAAAACTAAGCAAAGAAACAGGAATAAGCAAAACAAAAGAAAGAAAGAATATTACTCCGATTTCTTTAAATCAAGTCGAAAAAACCCAAACTCAAAGAAACTCTACTGGATTTGAAGAATTAGATAGAGTGTTGGGTGGAGGAATTGTAAAAGGCTCACTTATTTTACTAGGAGGAGAGCCAGGTATAGGAAAATCTACATTAATTTTACAAATTTGTAATAAAGTTAAGGGAGAAGGGAAAGTTCTATATGTTTCAGGAGAGGAATCAGCAGAACAGATTAAAATACGAGCAGAAAGACTAGAAATTCACAATGAAGACATTTTATTTTTAGGAGAAACAGATATTGATATTATTGAGGAGAATATTATTAATTTAGCTCCAAAATTGGTTATCATTGATTCCATACAAACAATGTATAGCGAAGAAATAACATCAGCTCCTGGTAGTGTAAGTCAAGTACGAGAAATAACAGCTAAAATCATGAGAATTTGCAAAGAAAAAGCAATTACAACTATAATTATTGGGCATGTTACAAAAGATGGAAACATAGCAGGACCAAGAGTGTTAGAACATATGGTAGACACTGTCCTTTACTTAGAGGGAGAAAGATATCTTTCTTATCGAATTATTCGAGGAGTGAAAAACAGGTTTGGATCTACCAATGAAATTGGAATGTTTGAAATGCAAAATAAAGGAATGGTAGAAATAACAAATCCATCATCTATTTTATTATCTGAAAAGCAAGGGGAAACGCCACCAGGTTCTGTTATTGTAGCAAGCATTGAAGGAACAAGGCCAATTTTAATAGAGATGCAATCGTTAACAACACCTAGTGTTTTTGGAATTCCAAGAAGAACTGCCAATGGGTTCGACTATAACCGTTTAACTTTATTAATAGCAGTATTGGAAAAAAGAGCAAGCCTGATGTTAGGAAATCAAGATGTATATCTAAATATTGTAGGAGGAATTCGAATTAGTGAACCAGCTTTAGATTTAGGAGTGGTTTTATCAACCGCATCAAGTTATAAAAATAAAAGTATAAAAAATGATGTAGTAGTTATTGGAGAGGTAGGATTAACAGGAGAAGTAAGAGCAGTAAATCTGATTGAAAAAAGACTTAAAGAGGTGGAAAAATTAGGATTTAAAACTTGTATTATACCAGAAAGTAATAAAAAACTCTTGAAAGAAAAAATCAAATTAGATATAATAGGAGTAAATCATATTACCGAGGCAATGAAATACTTACAAATCAAGTAGAAGCCAAATTGAAGGATGGGATAACACATGGAAAAAGAAGAGACTTTTATAGAAATGCTAAAAATTATAGCTCCTGGAACAGAATTAAGATTAGGATTAGAAAATATTTTAAAAACGAAAACAGGAGCTCTAATTGTAATAGGCGATACAAAAGAGGTACTTGATATTGTAGACGGCGGATTTTATATAAATGAAGAGTATTCTCCATCCAAACTTTATGAATTAGCAAAAATGGATGGAGCTATTGTGCTTAGCTCAGATGGAAAACGAATTTTATATGCAAACGCGCAACTTATTCCTTTACAAAGTATTATTACAAAAGAAACTGGAACAAGACATAGAACAGCAGAGCGTGTAGCAAAGCAAACAGGGAAATTAGTAATTAGTATATCGCAAAGAAGAAATATTATTACTATATTTAAAGAAAATATTCGATATACACTAGAAGAAACAACAAAAGTTTTAGGAAAAGCAAACCAGGCATTACAAATATTAGAAAGATATAAAAAAGTATTTGATAGTAAACTAAACACATTAAATGAATATGAATTTAATGATATTGTAACTTTAGATAATGTAATTACATGTATTCAAAGAGCAGAAATGGTTATGACAGTTGTAGAAGAAGTAAAACGTTTTATTTATGAATTAGGAGAAGATGGAAGATTAGTAAAAATGCAACTAGAAGAATTGATTGGAGACCTAGAGGCGGAAGAATTGCTTATCATAAAAGATTATATTGCCACAGGAAAAAGAAGAGAAGCTTGTAAAATTTTAAATGAAATTCGAGCATTAGAAAGTACAGAAATTATGGGAACTCAAATTATAGCAAAATTATTAGGCTATGAAAATTTTGAAAAATATGAAGAAATTGCAGTTTATCCAAAAGGTTATAGGATATTAAACAAAATTCCGAAATTACCAAATAATATTGTTGATAATTTAGTAAAATCATTTAAATCTTTTCAACACATATTGCTTGCCAGCACAGAAGCTTTAGATAGAGTAGACGGAATTGGGGAAGTAAGAGCAAGATCAATTAAACAATCTTTAAAAAGAATGCAAGAGCAGTTTGTTTTTGATAATATTATGATATAACATACAAAAGAAAGAGAGGAGAAAAAATGAAAAAGCAAGCACGGAATTACCCTTATAAGTTTAGTAATTACTATACTAATTATTTCTATTCTGGCGGGTGTTAGCATTAATCAAGGAATTAAAATTATGGAAAACGCAAGGATTAATGCTTTTGCTACACAGCTACAAATCGTACAATATCGTGTTAATTATTTTTATGCAAAAGGAGCGGTTTCTTATCAAAACTTTGGAATAGAGATTGGAACTAGCAATGAATACTATAATCAAATGGTAACAGCAATGCAAAGTGTATATAATCTATCAGAAGAGCAAGCTAAAACGAAATTGCAAAATTACAAATATTTTCCAAAAGAAGAATTAGAAAAAATAGGAGCAGAAGATGTAGAAATTCCTATTATTATAAATTTTACAACAAGAGATGTTATTGGAATAACTGGTGTAAAGAAAAATAATGTAATATGTTATCGATTAGAAGAATTAGGCGAAAGTTATAATGTAGAATATATTGAACCAGAAAGTACTATGCCCGCATTTAGTTTGCGAAAAACAATTCAAGGGTTAAATGGAACAATTTACATAGATAACATTACTTATAATGGAGATATCAAAAGAGGGAATATTTATTATGGAAGAGTTACTAATATACAATCAGACCCTGTAGAGGTGGAATACTGGCAAGAAATTAGCTCCACAAGTATTTATGTAGATAAATCAGGAATTTATGCAGTAAAAATTGTAGACGCACTAGGAAATGAAAATACAGAACTGATAGAAGTTACATTAGCAAATGCACCTGAATTAAGCGATGGAATGTATCCGGTTATATATGATATAAATACACAAAAATGGAAAGTAGTTAGTAGTAATAGTGGCGAATGGTATGACTACTCTAGTGACGAAAAACGATGGGCAAATGTTATGTTAAACGACAATTTAGAATTAGAAGCTGATGGTGTAACAGTAAAAACAATGGGAAGCATGTTTGTATGGGTACCAAGGTATGCTTATAGCATTACAAGTGGCTGGCACTCAAGCACAACAGGAACAATAGAAATTAAATTCTTACAAGGTGTAACAGATATTCCAACAGATTACGAAGTAAATATAACAGATGAAAGAATTGATAGGAAGCCAATTATTAATACAGAAAATACAGCTATGACAAATTATGTTGTTCACCCTTGCTTTACAAATGGAAATAGTAATAACTTTGCAAATGGCGAATGGGGTACAGAACTTAAAGGAATATGGGTTGCTAAATTTGAAGCAAGTAGCGACAATCCTCAAGAAGGTTCAAACCTAGGAGGAGGAAATAGAACAGATTTACATATTAAAGTGTTACCAAATGTAACTAGCTGGAGAGGAAATTCTGTTACTAATATATTTATAGTATGCAATAATATGCTAAAAGAAAATGCAAATTTTTATGGTATGGCTAATGGAGTATTAGATAGTCATATGATGAAAAATAGTGAATGGGGAGCGGTAGCTTATTTAGCTCAAAGTAATTATGGAAATAAGCAAGAAAATGATTTAGAAAGTGGAATATGGAACAATATTTACCATAATGGAGACTCATATGATACTACAAAAACTGGAGTAAGTGGAGCTACGAGAGAAGAAAAAACTTCAAAATCAGAAATCGCATCAGAATATTATGAATATAATACAACAAATGGAGTAAAAGCAAGTACCACTAGAAATGTATATGGAATTTATGACATGGTAGGAGGAGCCTATGAATACACAGCATCTTATGTAGATAACGAAAATATGAGAGAGCCTACAACAGAAACAACAAATAATAAATACGAATCAAATAAAGAATTAATATTATCCGCAAGAAAATACAAAAATATTTATAATGTAGGACAGAATGATGATGAACTATCAAACTATGAAACTGCTAGAGAAAAATTCGGTGATGCGACTTACGAAATATCAAAAATTATAAGCAGTACAGGACATGAAGCATGGAATCAAGATATAAGCCAATTTCCAAGCACTTATAATCCAGTATTTGTACGTGGAGGAGCATATTATGACGAATATGCAGGAATATTTAATTTTGGATTTGCTACTGGAGAAAACTACAATTACATATCATTTAGACCTGTAATTGTAGCAAAATAAATAATACAGACTTAAAAAATAAAAAGAAAGGAAGTAGAATAAATGAAAAAGAATATCATATGGATAATTGTTATTATAGCTTTAATTGCTATACTTGCGTTTTTAGGATGGAATTTTTATAAAAGCAAAACAGAAGAAGTTATAAACCCAATTGTTACTATGGAAGTGGAAGGATATGGAACAATTAAAATGGAATTGTATCCAGATAAAGCACCTGAAACTGTAGCTAATTTTATAAAACTAATTCAAGATGGACATTACAATGGAAAAACATTTTATAGAACTATTCCAGAGTTTATGATACAAGCAGGTTCTAGAGATGAAAGTTTAGACTATTCTATAAAGGGAGAATTTGTAGCTAATGGATATTCAAAAAACGACTTAAAATTTGAAGCCGGCGTAATTGGTATGGCAAGAGCTGATTATAGTGACCTTGGACTAACTGAGGAAGGATACAACTCAGGTTCAGCAGATTTCTTTATTACACATGTTGAGTATCCATCTTTAAATGGATACTACACAGCTTTCGGAAAAGTAATAGAGGGTATGGACGTAGTTGATAAAATTGCTAATGTAGAAGTTCAATATAGAGATACTGAATTAGGAGAAAATGAAGAAATCCCAACAGACGAGAATGGAAATGAAATTCCATCCGATAATCCAAAAGAAGAACCAGTTATTTCATCTATGACTGTAGATACTTTTGGAATTGATTATGGAGAACCAGAAAAACTAACACCATTTGACTATAATAGATGGATTTATGAACAATATGGAATCGATTTAAATAATGTTACAACAGATGAATAACAGATTTAGTGTGCATATAGCAAACTAAACTAAAAGGAGCCCAACCATGAAAAATATAAAATATATTATTAGTTTACTATGTTTTTTTGTTATCATAGGAATTAATTTAAATTCTATAGCGACAGAATTTGTTTTATCAGAAGTTTCAGAAGAATATAAAATATGGGAGAAATTACCGGAACAAGAAAGAAACAGAACAATACAACCAAAGAACATTAATATTGATTTTAAGCAAACGGTAAAAAGATCTAGATATAACATGTTATTAAGAGAAAATGCAACACAAAGCAGTTACAATCTAAGAACAGTTATACCTAAAATAGAAGTAAGAGACCAAAGGACAACATCATTATGTTGGGCATTTTCATTTTCTAGTGCAATAGAAACTACTTTAGCTAAAAGAACAAATAGAGATTCTAAAATTTATTCTGCAGCCCATATAGAATATAGAGCAACTCAAATGTTTAACCGAAATTTAAATGATGGTGGAAATGGAACTATGGCAGTAGCTTATGCAGTTGCAGGACATGGACCAGTATTAGAAGAAGAATTTCCATTTTCTAGTGTATATAATGAAAATGATAATAATATAAATAACGCATATTTAGTTCCAATTGAGGAAGTAAATTTAGAAAAAAATGTAAGTGCAAAAATAGAAGAAACAACTACTTTTCCTAACATTTATAAAAAATATGAGAATGGAATAACTAAATACTATAAAGATAAATCATACCTAAATGAATATACTGAAGAAGAGTTACAAGCAGTCAGAAAATTATTGAAAGATCATATACAAAACTATGGTGCATTAACAGCTGGACTATACTCTGATTTAAAAGTAGATACAGAAGGAAATTATAGTAGTGATTATTTTAATTCTACTAATTCTGCTTATGCATATTTAGCAACAGCTCAAAATGCAAACCATGCAGTAACAATAGTAGGTTGGGATGATAACTATGGAATAGAAAACTTTAATGAATCATTTAGACCAGCTAATCCTGGAGCTTATATAGTATTAAATTCTTATGGAGAAGCATTCGGAGAAGATGGATACATGTACGTTTCATATGAAGATGCTAATATTGAAACGAACTTGTTAGGAATAAATTTAGTTCAAGAAATAGAAGAAAAACCATATGATAAAATTTACCAATATGATGAATTAGGAGTAAATCAAGGAATTGGAAATAATTCTACTTCTATTTGGGGAGCGAATGTATTTACAAGAGACATATCAACAATTAATGATAAAGAAGAATATATAAATGAAATAGGAATTCAGCTAATTTCTACACAAGGAATTGAAATTTATTTAAATCCTGACAATGATAATTTTTCAGAAAGTATTTTAGTAGCAACACCTGGAGCATTAGAAGCAGGTTATCATACAATTAAACTGCCAAGTCCAATAAAATTAACAGGAGAAAAATTTATAGTTAGTGTAAAATATATTAATACTGAGGGAGCTCAAGTACCAATAGAGACAAATTTAAAAGAGAGTGGACTTACATACGTAGATAATATATATGATACAGCTACAGCTAATTTAGGCGAAAGCTTTATATCTATAGATGGAACTACATGGCAAGAATTAAATGGAATTGAAATTGAAAATGCAGTAACATTAAAAAATACAAACGCATGTATAAAAGCTTTTACTACCTACCAAGATAAAATTGAAGATACAGATATACATGTAACAAATGTTACTCTAAACAAAACACAAATAAATATAGAAGAAGGAAAAACTGAAACACTAATAGCTACTATAGAACCAGCGAATGCAACAAATAAAAACATAACTTGGACAAGTTCAAATGAAGAAGTTGCCACAGTAAGCGGAGGAGTAGTAACAGCAAAAAAAGCAGGAACTGCAACTATCACAGCCACTACAGAAGATGGAGCAAAAACAGCTAGTTGTACAGTTACTGTAGACCCAGAAATAGTCAGAGTTGTCAATATTACTTTAAATACAATACGACTATCATTGACAGAAGGAACAACAGAAACGCTAATAGCTACTATAGAACCAGCGAATGCAACAAATAAAAACGTAATTTGGACAAGCTCAAATGAAGAAATTGCTACAGTAAATGGTGGCGTAGTAACAGCGAAAAAAGCAGGAACTGTTACTATCACAGCTACTACAGAAGACGGCACAAAAACGGCAAACTGTACAGTTACTGTAGAAAATAGACAAATAGAAAATGTAAGTGTAGAAAAAGTTAATCTAAATAAAATACAAATAAATATAGAAGAAGGAACAACAGAAACCCTAATAGCCACTATAGAACCAACAAATGCAACAAATAAAAATGTAACTTGGACAAGTTCAAATGAAGAAGTTGCCACAGTAAATGGAGGTATAGTAACAGCAAAAAAAGCAGGAACTGCAATTATTACAGTTACTACGGAAGACGGAACAAAAACAGCAAATTGTACAATTACTGTAGAGCCTAAAATAATTAATGTGGTAGGGATAAACTTAAACAAAACACAAATAAATATAGAAGAAGGAACGACAGAAACTCTAATAGCTACTATAGAACCAACAAATGCAACAAATAAAAATGTAACTTGGACAAGTTCAAATGAAGAAGTTGCCACAGTAAATGGAGGTATAGTAACAGCAAAAAAACCGGGAACTGCAATTATTACAGCTACTACAGAAGATGGATTAAAAACAACAAATTGCACTGTTATAGTTACTGAAAAAACAGAGGAAAGAATACCAGTCACAAACATTACATTAAACAAAAGTGAGGTTAATGTAGAAGTTGGTGATAGAACATATTTAGAAATAGAATTAGAGCCAACAAATGCAACAAATAAAAATGTAATTTGGAAAAGCTCAGATGAAACTATAGTAAGTATTGATGAAAATGGAATTATTACAGCAAAAAAAGTAGGAACTGCAACAATTACTGTTACAAGTGAAGATGGAAATATTTCTGCTAGTTGTAAAATAAATGTCAAAGAAAAAGCAAATACAGATGATGATATATATAAACAAGATGGAATAAATTCAGGAAATGATAATACAACAGTAAAAGAACCACTTCCACAAACTGGAACAACTAAGATAATTATATTTATAACCATTATAATTTTAAGTTGTGGAATAGCAATGTTTATTAAATATCGAAGCTATAAAGAAATAAAATAAAGAATTATATACGAAAATAATGGAGGAATATATGAAAAAACAAATCATAATTATTAACGGAACAGGAGGAAGTGGCAAAGATACATTTGTAGAATTTGTATCAAAATATTGTAAAGTATTTAATTTTTCTTCTATAAACAAGGTAAAAGAGGTTGCAACAGTTGTTGGTTGGAATGGTACAAAAACAGAAAAAGATCGCAAATTTTTAAGTGATCTTAAAAAGTTAACTACAGAATATAATGATATGGCATTCAATAGTATAAAAAAAGCAGTAGAAGATTTTAAAAAATCTAATAATGAAATTATGTTTATTCATATACGAGAACCAGAAGAAATTAAAAGAGCTATGAATGCTTTTGGAGCCAAGACTTTACTAATTAAAAGAGAAGGACTAGAAACAATTACGAGTAATTATTCTGATGCAAATGTAGAAAAATATAATTATGATTATGTAGTTATAAATACTACTTTAGAACAACTAGATAAAGAAGCTAAAGAATTTATAAATAGAATAAAAGACTAAAAATATCTCCACACAATAAGTGTGGAGATATTTTTAGTTTTGCTTTCGCCATGGATTATTTTCATCTGGATCAGTAGGATCCCAATTTCTAAGTTCTTCTTTGTCAGAAATTTTTTGCGAAGTTGGTTTGCCAAAAGGACCAGGATTTTCATCTGCATAAAATTCTACTTTGGTCTCACTATCACAATATTCATAAATCCATTTAGCATCTTCTACAGTTAAACGAATACATCCTAAAGAAGCTTTTGTGCCCAGTTTATCATATTCTTCATACTCTAAAGAAGACGGATCATACATTTTTAAATATGGAACAGAATGAAATAGAATATTTCCTACAATTTGAGTGGCGTATTGACCATATACATTCCCAAATAAAGCTTGCCATCGCCATTTTTTCTTAATTGAATAAATACCGAGACAAAGGTGTATCTTCTCCAATAGAACACACAAATGCCTTAAATGGAACAAGATAATTACCTGTAATATCATACTTATAAACATTTACTGTATTTGCTAAAGTATTTACTTTAATATAATATGCATCTTGTGTAGAAACTTCAATTTCATTTATAACATTTTCAGAAGTACTCTCTTCTTCTGAAAGAACTACCTTTTGGGAATAATTTTCATCATAAAATTCTTCAGAATGCACTTCAAGTGTATTATCTATGCCTTGAATATTAAAAGAAGCAGGCATAAATAATGAAAAACAAATGAATATGCAAAAACAAAATATAAGTATAGTGATAAAAACAATTCCTAAAAGGAGTCTTTTATCTTTCAATAAATTCGACATTTTTCTTCCTCCGTTGCATTTTTAGTATAACATGGATATACAGAAAAGGCAATAAAATAATAAGCATTTATAAATTAAATTTGGCAAAACCACTTGACAAATAATAAAAAATAGTGTAAAGTATATTAGCATTACACAAAAGAGAGGTAATGATATGGAAAAAAATGTGAAAATAAGTATGCTATGTGAAATCTATGGCAAACTTTTAACAGAAAAACAATTCACTTTTTTAGACGATTACTATAATAATGACTTATCTCTTTCTGAAATGGCTGAAAATTATAATATAACAAGGCAAGCAGTAAGAGACAATATAAAAAAAGGAGAGAATAAGCTTTTCGAATTAGAAGAAAAGCTACATGTTATGGAAAATTCAAGAAAAAGAGAAGAAAAAATAGCAAAAGTATTGTCAGAAATTACAAAAATACAAAATACATCATCCGACAAACAAGTATTCAAAACTTTGGAACATGTAAAAAAAGAATTGCGTGTATTGGTATAACAGAAAATTGATACAAAGGAGGCATAGAATTGGCTTTTGAAGGATTGTCAGAAAAATTGCAAAACATTACTAGGAAATTAAAAGGCAAGGCACGAATTACGGAAAGCGATTTAAAAGAAGTTTTAAGAGAAGTAAAACTAGCTCTTTTAGAAGCAGATGTGAACTATAAAGTTGTAAAAGACTTTGTAAAGGTAATAGAAGAAAAAGCAATAGGGCAAGATGTCTTAAAATCTTTAACACCTGGACAGCAAATCATTAAAATTGTAAAAGATGAAATGGTATCTCTTTTAGGTGGAGTGGAAAGCAAGATTAATTTTACTCCAAATCCACCAACTATTATTATGATGGTAGGATTACAAGGTTCTGGTAAAACTACAACTTCTGGAAAACTTGCTAATTTACTTAGAAAGCAAGGGAAAAAACCTTTACTAGTTGCATGTGATATTTATAGACCGGCGGCAATTAAACAATTGCAAGTAGTTGGAGCACAACTAAATATACCCGTATACGCCAATGAAAATATCAAAGATGTGTCTATGATTGCAAAACAAGCATACTCACAAGCAATTTCAAAATTAAATGATGTCATCATTTTAGACACAGCTGGACGTCTTCATATAGATGAAGAATTAATGAATGAACTAAAAACATTAAAAGCAAATATCAAACCACATGAAATTTTATTAGTAGTAGATGCTATGACAGGTCAAGACGCAGTAAATGTAGCGGAAAGTTTTAACGAAAGTTTAGGAATTGATGGAGTTATATTAACTAAACTAGATGGTGACACACGTGGTGGAGCTGCTTTGTCTGTAAAAAAGGTAACAGGAAGGCCAATCAAATTTGCTGCTACGGGAGAGAAACTTAATGATATAGAAATATTTCACCCAGACAGAATGACATCTAGAATTTTAGGAATGGGAGATGTTCTATCAATTATAGAACAAGCAGAGCAAACCTTTGATGAAGAAGAAGCAGCTAAATTAGAGCAAAAATTAAGAAAACAGACATTTGACTTAGATGATTATTTGAGTCAATTAAAACAAATTAAGAAAATGGGTTCATTCTCTTCAATTTTGAAAATGATTCCTGGTATGAACCAATTAAAAGATGTAAAAGTAGATGACAAGGAATTTGTTAAGATAGAAGCAATAATTTGTTCCATGACCAAAGAAGAAAGAAGAGAACCAAAATTGTTAAATGCTAGTAGAAGAAAAAGAATTGCAGCAGGAAGTGGAACAACTGTGCAAGATATTAATAAATTTATGAACTCTTTTGAAATGACACAGAAAATGATGAGAAAAGTAAAAAATGAAAAAGGCTTAAACAATATAATGAAAAATTTAAATATGAAAGATTTGAAAAAATTTAGATAAATTTATTTGTTTTTAAATTTAAAAAATATACACTCATTTTTAGG
Source organism: uncultured Clostridia bacterium (assembly GCA_944388625.1). Lineage (GTDB taxonomy): Bacteria > Bacillota > Clostridia > TANB77 > CAG-508 > CALXJM01. The sequence goes on along the minus strand of CALXJM010000010.1, from coordinate 7,434 downwards.
AGGTGAAAAACATGGTAAAAATAAGATTACAAAGAGTTGGCGCTAAAAAAGCTCCTTTCTATCATATTGTTGTAGCAGATTCTAAATCACCAAGAGATGGAAAAATAATTGAAAAAATCGGAACATATAATCCAATGACAGAACCATCTGAAATTGTTCTTGATAAAGAAAAAGTTGCACAATGGATTAAAAATGGAGCAAAACCAACAGATACAGTAAAAGCTTTAATTGAAAAAGCAAACTAATTAGGAGGAAGCTAAAGTGAAAGACATTTTAGAAACCATTATAAGAAATTTAGTGGAGAATAAACAAGCTATTTCAATTAATGAAATAGAAGGGCAAACTGCTGTTGTCTATGAAGTAAAAGTTGCAGAAGAAGATATGGGAAAAGTAATAGGAAAACAAGGAAAAATTGCAAAATCTATTCGTACGATTATGAAAGCAGTAGCTGCTAAAGAACAAAAGAAAGTAACAATTGAATTTATAGGATAGGTGAAAGAGTTTGGTTTCATATTTAGAAATTGGGCAAATTGTTAATACCTATGGAATTAAAGGCTTTTTAAAGGTTGTTCCTTATACAGACGATAATAAACGATTTGAAAGATTAAAAACAGTATACATAGAACAAAAAGGGAAAAAAACTGAAATTGAAATTGAAGAAGTAAAATATAGTAAAAATCTAGTATTATTAAAACTAAAGGGAATAGACTCAATAGAAGAAGCGGAAAAATATAAGAATGCAACCTTAAAAATCGATAGAAAAAATGCTGTAGAGCTACCTGAAAATACATATTTTATGGTGGACTTATTAGGGCTTTCAGTTTACACAGAAGAAGGCGAAAATGTAGGGAAAGTAGAAGATATTTTTAAAACAGGAAGTAATGATGTTTATGTAGTAAAAGATGCATTAGGAAAGCAAATTTTATTACCAGCAATACAGGCTGTTATAAAAGAAATTGACATAAAAAATGGAAAAATTATAGTTCATTTATTAGAGGGGTTGAAATGATGAGATTTGACGTATTAACTCTATTCCCAGAAATGTTTAAACCAATCAAAACAAGCATTATAGGAAGAGCAATAGAGGCTAATAAAATTGAATTAAATTTAGTAAATATTCGAGACTTTTCTAAAGATAAACATAAAAAAGTGGATGATACACCTTATGGCGGAGGCGCTGGAATGGTAATAAAACCAGATGTTGTGTATGATGCATATAAATCTTTAGAAAATAAAGATAGAAATCCAGTTATTTATTTATCCCCACAAGGAAGCGCTTTAAATCAAAAAAAAGTGAAAGAACTAAGCAAATACAATCATTTGATTTTGTTATGCGGACACTATGAAGGAATTGATCAGAGGGTAATAGACGAAATAGTAGATGAAGAAATATCCATTGGTGACTATGTATTAACCGGAGGAGAAATTCCAGCAATGGTGTTAATTGACAGTGTAAGCAGATATATAGATGGTGTATTAAAAGATGAATCTATTAAAGAAGAATCTTTTTCAAACGGATTATTAGAATATCCGCAATACACTAGACCAGAAGTATTTTTAGGTAGAAAGGTTCCAGAAGTACTGCTATCCGGACATCATGAAAATATTCAGAAATGGAGGAAGCAACAAGCAATTTTAAATACAAAAACCAAAAGAAAAGATTTATTAGAAAATTATCAAATAGAACAAATGTCTAAATAAGAAAGAAGGAGGAAATAGAATGGACATTATAAAAGCAATCGAGCATGAACAAATAAAAAACAAAATTCCTGAACTTAATGTTGGAAGCACTGTTAAAGTTCATGTAAGAGTAAAAGAAGGAAACAGAGAAAGAATACAAGTTTTCGAAGGAATTATTATCAAAGTACAAGGCGGTGGAGTAAACCAAACATTTACAGTAAGAAGAGTAGCTTATGGAGTAGGTGTAGAAAAAACATTTTTAGTTCACTCTCCAAATGTAGAAAAAGTAGAAGTTGTAAGAGTTGGTAAAGCAAGAAGAGCAAAATTATTCTACTTAAGAGACAGAGAAGGAAAAGCTGCTAAGACAAAAGAATTAGTAGGAGCAAGAATTGAAACGAAAGAAATTACTCTAAAAGAAGATGCTAAAATGGAAGATGAACCAGAAACAGCTGTAACAGAAACAGTTGATACAGTTTCAGAAGAAGTAACAGAAAAAGTAGAAGAAGTAACACCAGTTGAAAAAAAAGAAGAGTAAAATTTTAAAAGTGATTTTGCACATGTAGCAAGATCACTTTTTTGTTGTATAAGGAAGCGAATTCTCATAAAATTTGCATAATTTTCTAGAAAAGGGAAAAACTCTTAATAGAATAAAATTAGGAGGAATGATATGAGAAGAGATAACAGGAAAAGAGAAGAAAATTTGAAAGGGGCTATTTATATTGCAGGAGGAATACTAGGAATATTAATAGTTACATTAGTTATTGTTTTTATATCTTATGCAAATAAAGTAAAAAAGAATTCTGAATCAAGTGGCTTTGAAAGTTCTAAAATAACAGAATTGGTACCTAATACTTCAGAAACAGAAAGCGCAAGCAAAGAAATAGGAAAAACGGTAAACGAAGTAAAAAATGAATTAGATAACAACATAACAACACAAAATAATATTCCAGTAGAGGAAAATACTAGTACAATAGATAACTCAAATATAACAGAAATAACAATTACTGAAACAAATGAAGAAGAAACAAAGGCAGAAGAAAAAGTAGAATTTTTCTACCCAGTAGATGGGGAAATAATAAAAGAATATGCAAAAGATAATTTACTTTATTCAGAAACATTACAAGAATGGGTAACTCATACAGGAATTGATATTGCAGCTGATAAAACAAGTGTTGTAAAGGCTAGTTGTAAAGGAACAGTTGTAGGAATTAAAAATGACCCAAGATATGGATTAACAGTTATTATAGAACACAATAATGGTTATAAAACAGTATACTCTAATTTATTAACAACAGAATTTGTGAATGAAGGAGATATTGTAGAAACAGGAGAAACTATAGGAACTGTTGGAGCCACAGCGACATTCGAAGTTGCTGAACAATCTCATTTGCATTTTGAAATACTAAAAGACAATGAATATCAAGACCCAACAATTTTATTAGCAAAGCCTGTAGAAGAAAAGTAAAAACACAAATATAATCAAATAACAATAAAGGTTGCCAAAACTGGCAACCTTTATTAGTGGTTCTAAAATAGCAAGTGGGATTTGAACAGCCCAACTATTTGTATGTTATACTACAGATTCACTTCATATATAACATAACTTTCTAGATGCAAGGATTCATCTTCTGTAGAATATAACATTTTTAAAATTCCTTTTTCTATACATTCTTCTATTAAATCCATTTCATTGTATTCAATTGCTTCTTTTCCAACATCAAATTTATCATTACAATAAATATAATATAATTTTTGGTCTTTTTCAAAAATGTTTGATAGTTCTTTAATATCTTCCAATTCTATATCTGATTTATTCTGATTATCCCAAATTGCATAACTAAAATATCTGTTTCCAGTAATATGGTAAAATTTTATGTCTTTTTTCACATACGGAATTATACTGCTTGTAAATTCAACTCTAGGTCCATTTAAAATAATGCTTCCATCACTTAAATTCGTATTTATATAATTTCCCATTTGATAAGCATTTGAAGAATGATATGAAATTTCATAAGTTGCTATATATAAAATTCCTCCTAGTATATTAATAATAACCAATACTATCCAAAACAGATTTAATATTCTTTTTTCAATGATTTTAATTTGTTTGTTCTCTTTGAATGTATTTATCCACTTAAAATAGAGTAATATTAATATAATTGTAGAAGCTCTTTGCAAGGATGAACTATAAATAAATGAATATATTAAACATTGCCACATAACACATAAAAAAACTTTTAAATATGTAAACGGACAATTTTTAATTTCATAAAACATCAAAATTAGAGCCATAATAAAGACCAGTGAAATCATAGTTATATCAGACATAAAAAAACTAAATATCTGCATTATTAATATCCAAGGATAATAGAATATTGCTATAAGAACTTTTAATACCCAATTATTTTTAGTTCCTATATCCTGATTTGTATTTAAACAACCTATTAAAGGCAACATTGTAATTATCAATAAAATAATAGTTATTGCAAGACAATTTACTCGCCTCTTTTTATCTTTTACTGAAATACCTTTCGAGTCTTTATAAATTTCCCAAATGTATTCTAATAAAACTATTCCTACCATTCCAAGCATTATTACATGAGTATTTGCCAGTAATACTATTGAAAATAAATATCTTAATGGTTTTTCTTTTCTATCTTTATAAAAAATACACATTAATACAATTGCTAAAGGTATTAAACAATAACACCTTGATATAATCGGAAATAAGTATAATAGTGGAAAGGTAAATATTAACATAACTCTTTTATAAAATTTGAATGGTGCTTTATCTAAAATTAGCCAAACAGATAAACCTGTTATTATCCAACTTATAATATTGGCTGTAACATAAGGAAATCCTAGTTTTGCAAATGGCATTAATATTATATACCATAATAAAAAGTGCCCTTCATATTTCATTTGACCGAAATAATTCAAATATATCGCAATCTCTTGCTATTAACCATGCTTGTGCTTCATCTCTCCAATTCTCATGAAAATATATTAGTACAAAGGTTATTATCATATATAAAGCAAAGATAATAACTTTCTTGTTCTTTTTTATATATTCTTTCATTTATGTTTCTCCTCGAGATATGATTTTTCAGTATTTACATTCCAGATATTTGATCTATCCTTAATGTTATTTTGAATATTATATACTGCTTCAATGGCTGTTAACATTGAATGGTCCATATTGTTGTATCTATGTTGACCATTTCTGCCTATACAATACAAATTTTCAAAATGGTTTAAATATTTTATTAGGTCATCAATTTTAGAATATGTATCAAAATAAGCAGGATATGCTTTTTTTACTTTTTCTCTATGAGAATCTATAACATCAGATTTGTCAATTATACCTATTTTTACCAGTTCATCTATTGCAAAATTTATAAATTCATTATCATTCATATTCCAATAATTATCATTTTCTAAACATTTGTATTCTAATCCAATCCATACCGTTTCTTCGGGTTTTGCAACCATATATGGCGACCAGTTATTAAAAATTTGAAATCTCAACATTTTTACATCAGGTTCTTGGACATAAACCCAACAATCTGGAACAATGTTAGATAAAGTTTTTAAGTTTGTTTCATTCTTTATTTTTAACTTTTTTACCAATACACCAACTGTTTGAAAATCAATATATGGTAATCCTTTAGCAATTTCCAATACATCATAAGGTACTTTTTCATTATTAATTCCACAAATAAAATCTTTTAAAGGCATTGAAGAAATAAATATATCTCCTTTTATTTCAATACTTTTTTCCTCAAAATTACATACTACAGAATTAATTTTATTATTAGTTATATTGATATTGGCGACTTTATGTTTCTTTAATATCTTTCCACCATTTTCTGTTATATTGTTTGCTAAAGTCTCCCAAAATTGACCTGGTCCAAATTTAGGATACCAAAATTCTTCTATTAACGATGTTTCAACATTTTTATTATCAGGCTTAATTATCAAATCTTTTAAAACTTTCCCTATAGATAGTCCTTTAACTCTCTGCGAACCCCAATCTGCTGAAATTTGACTTGGATGTCGTCCCCACAATTTCTCAGTGTATTTTTCAAAAAACATATTATATAATACTTTTCCAAATCTATTTATGTAAAAATCCTCCAAAGATTTTTCTTTCCTTTTTACAAATACAGCTTTAATATAACTAAATCCTACCTTTATCGTTCTTTTTAGTCCCATATTTTTAAAGGTTTCTTTTTTTATTGTTATTGGATAGTCAAAAAATTTTTTTAAATAATAAATTCTTGAAACCCTATCTCTTACAAGCATTACATTATCAGTCTTTTCAGGATCAGGCCCTCCTATTTCAAGCTTTTTTACTCTTGATAATTTTTTATCATCAATGGAGTTATAACCTTGTACTGGCATAATACTTTTCCAATAATTTGAAATTCTTTCATCTTTTGAAAAAAAACGATGACCGCCAATATCCATTCTGTTTCCATTATATTTTACAGTTTTGGAAATACCACCTATAACATCAGTTTCCTCCAAAACTATTACTTCATAATTCCCATTTTTTAGCAGTTCATTTGCAGCTGTAAGTCCTGCGGGTCCTGCACCTATTATAATTACTTTCTTCATATACTTCTCCTGCTTATACCATTATTATTTATTGTTGCATATAATTTCTTTTTATTAATTATGATAAAATAAATACAAAAAAGACTATTTTACCGTATGTCTTTGAAGTTCAGTTCTATAATATTAGTTAGGGTAAAAAACTCCAACTATTTTTAGTGCATTTATCTCAAATACCTGATACAATATTTTTGTCTACAAAATATTAAAAGGAGGTATTAGTTAAATGCAACATAATTTTATCATAAATTTATTAGATTTGAAAAGGGCAATCATAAAAAAAGTTAGATACAAGAAAAACTTCGTTAAAATTCATATAGAATTACCTGTTAGAGAACAAAACTGTTCTCATTGTAAAGCTACAACAACTAAAATTAAAGATTACAGAACTCAAATTATTAAGGATATTCCAATTCGCTTTAAAATTACTTTGCTTTCTTACAGAAAACGCAGATATCAATGTAAAGAATGTGGAAAGACTTTCTACGAAAAAGCTCATTTCTTACCTAAAAGAGCTAGAAAAACTACTAGGGTAACTGAATTTATTGTAGATAGATTAAAAACTAAACAATCCATGAAAGACATTGCAAGAATGTAGTAACATATTTATGGAAAACGTACAAAGATTTATCTAATATATATATTTTCCAAATGAAAAAGTAGTAGCAGATAAATTTCACTTTGCTAAATATGCAACTGAAGCTGTTGATAGTATTAGAAAAAAGTGCAGGATAAATTAACGCGATTGGAAAGGAAATATTTTAAGCATTGCAGAATTTTACTAATGGCAAATTAAAAAAACATTATCAGTAAATACCATAAATTACCAATTATTGTTATTGGTTTATTTATGTTGTTCAAAATCAAGGCTTTCAGGAACTTTTTTATTTGAAATTTTTGACCCATAAAAAAAGCTGAGATAGAAATACTTTTCAGATATTCTACCCCAACTATTGACTTTGAATCAAGCATTGCTATTACTGGTGGCTCGAAGTGGAATCGAACCACTGACACGGGGATTTTCAGTCCCCTGCTCTACCAACTGAGCTATCGAGCCATATAAATAAAAAAATGGCGACCTGGAACGGGCTCGAACCGTCGACCTCTAGCGTGACAGGCTAGCGTTCTAACCAACTG
>CALXJM010000009.1 GCA_944388625.1 uncultured Clostridia bacterium | reverse complement strand
ATGCTTGTGCTTCTGATATTACAGAAAAATTAATCTCTCATGGAATTCCTGTAACAACAACACATGATTTAAGTTATTTACATACAGCTGATTTAGTAGTTTATACAGCTGCTATTAAGCAAGATAATCCGGAGCTAGTAGAAGCTCGTAATATGAATATTCCCGCTATTGAAAGAAAAGATTTCTTGGGCATTATTACAAAATCTTATATAAATACTATCGGTATTTCCGGTACTCATGGTAAAACAACAACAACTTCTATGATTTCTCTTTGCTTTCTAGAAGCAAATATGGATCCTACTATACAGGTTGGTGCAATGTTAAAGCAATTGAATGGAAATTATCGTGTTGGTAATAGTGAACACCTAATAATTGAATCTTGTGAATATGCAGAAAGCTTTTTAAAATTCCATTTAAAATCTGCTGTTATTTTAAATATTGATAATGATCATTTAGATTACTTTAAAACTTTTGAAAATATTAAAAGAGCTTTTGTTAAATATGTAGAAAAATTACCTGCAATTGGATTTTTAATATTAAATGCAGATGATCCATCTTGTTTAGAATTAATCTCTCATACAAAAGCCACCTGTATTACTTACGGGCTAAAAAACAGAGAGAGCAATTTTACAGCAGAAAACATCTCTTTTAATAATGACGGTTTTGCTACTTTTGATGTATATAAAAAATCTAATTTTTATGGGACTATTTCTCTTTCTGTACCAGGTATGCATAATGTTTCCAATGCTTTAGCTTGTATCGCGCTATGTGATTGTTATCAAATTCCTTATGAAGTCATTAAAAAAGCTTTATCAAAATTTACTGGTGCTAATCGCCGTTTTGAATTTATTGGAACATGTAAAGGTGCTTCTATTTATGATGATTATGGTCATCATCCTACTGAAATTGAAGTGACAGCAAAAGCATTAAAGCAAAAACAATTTCATGAGTCTTGGGTTATTTTTCAACCTCATACATATAGCAGAACTAAAGAATTTCTTTCCGATTTTGCTAAAGTTCTTATTAATTTTGACCATATTATTGTTACAGATATTTATGCAGCAAGAGAAAGTAATACATATAATATAAGTTCAGAAGATTTAGTAAATAAGATTTTAGACTTTGGAAAAAAAGCTACTTATATTTCTGAATTTACAGATATTGTGAGTTATATTAAAGAACATATAAATCCAAACGATATTGTTTTAACTCTTGGTGCTGGAACAATTGTAAATGTTGGGAAAATGCTAGTTGACTAGTATAAAATTGTGCATTTTCTTTGCAAATATGTGCTATTTAAATAAACTTAACCTGGTTTGTATAGAAACTATACAAACCAAAAAGAGCAGTACATACTAAATAACTGCTCTTTTTTAGTTTGTCTTTAATAAATTACTAAATACAATTTCTACTATTTTTATCTAATTTACTTCTCTTAATTGCTTTATCATAATATCTCCAAACACTCCATATCCTTTAGTTGGGTCATTTACTAGTACATGAGTTATAGCTCCAACAAACTTTCCATTTTGTATAATAGGGGACCCACTCATTCCTTGTATAATTCCTCCTGTTTTTTCTAATAAGGTTTGATCTGTTACTTTTATAAGCATGCTTTTATTATTTGCATTATTGTTTTTGTAAATTTTTTCAATTTCTATGTCATATTCTTTTTTTGTATTACCTTCTAAATTGCATAAAATTTTTGCTGGCCCTAATTGAATTTCTTCTCGAAGAGCTACTTCTAGCTCATTTTCTTTGCTTATTCCTAATGCTGCTAGATTTGTTAATTTGCCATAAATTCCAAACTCGGTGTTTTTACTAATTTCTCCAATAGTTGTTTGATTTACTATGCTACCTTTCATTTCTCCTGGTTTCCCCTTTTCGCCTTTAGTAATAGAAAGAATGTCTGTTGTTACTACTTCTCCTGTTGCAATACTAAGTAATTCTTCTGTATCAATGTCAAGAATTCCATGGCCTAAGGCTGCAAATCCTTGAGTAGACGGTTCATAAAAACTAATTGTTCCAACTCCCGCTGCAGCATCTCTTACCCATAATCCTAACTTGTATTCATTTTCGGAAACTTTGGCCGGCTTTATATTTGCTACTGATATTTCTCCATTTCTTACATATTTTATATTTAGATTTTCACCTTTGGAACTATTTACTTGTTCTACTAATTCAGCTGTAGTTGTAATTTCTTTTTCATTAATACAAACTATTAAATCTCCTTCTTTTATTCCAGAATTTTGGTATGGTTTTAACTTATTGCTTTCTATATTTTCTATTTCCGACATTCCTACAACTAATACTCCATTAGTATAAAGTTTTAGGCCTATACTGCTTCCTACTGGTATAACTGTTGTTCTAGGAATTACATTAACACTAACTTCTTTTACGGGAATTAGACCTAATAATTCTAATTCTATGTTCATTTGACCTATAAAGTCATCCTCTTCTATTGCACCACTAGATACTAATGTTGTTTGATATGCATTTTCATTTTTTTCTTTCACTTCAATTCCTAAAGCTGTATTTAAATTTAAAGTTTCTCCTTGGAAAAGTATTAGGCTGTCCGGCATAGACGTTATATTAGTTGCATAAATTAAGCTTATTAGTAGAATAATAAGTATAAAATATATTTTCACTCTTTTCATGGTATCCTCTTTTTATTTTTTAATTTTTTATTTTATATTAGGATAACCATAAAAATTTTTAAAATGTAATTTTTTAAATTTTTTTAATCTTTATTTAAGTCATCTCCACGCTTGTAAAGTTCTTTTCTAATTCGTCCCATTGCATTGTATTGAGCTTGAATGCGTGCACTCGTTAATGGTTGACTTTCATAGTTTGAGTTAATAATACAATAATAACACGCGTTTTCTTCATGTTCGTAAATATATTCTTTATTTTCTTCTCCCAAATTTGAATTGATTTTTCTTTCGAATTCAATATTTTTATATCCTACTAGAGTATTTTCATTTACAATTTCTGGGCAATCAATTCTATGGTAATATGAATCACCTTCATTTATATAATAAATTGAGTCTACACTAATGTATTCTTTATTTTTAGGGCAACTTACCACAGAATAACCATTATAGTATTTATTGCCAATAGGAAGTCCCTGCATAAATGTAATCATAGTTACATTTTCAATTAATCTATTCCATTCTTCCTCTTCTAAAATTGGCATTTTAAAATTATATGTAGTTCCTAGAGCTTCTGAGTTTGCACTATAAGAAGTAATAGCTGAATTCAAATTATCTTGCAAAATAAGTCTAATTACTTCTCTTCTATGAACATTGAATGCAGAGTCTTCTCTTTGTGGGTCATTACTTCCAGTTATATTCAATATCCTATCCGTTACATTTCCTTCAAATTCTGGATAAGTCTCATCATTTTCTCCGATTTTTCTTGCATTAGATGGTGTAATTTTTTCAGCTAAATTATCATTTATCCATTGTGTAAATTCTCGTGCTTCAATATAATATTGTTTTGCTGTTTCATCAGTTATTACTGTTCCTTTATAAGTTACTTGACTTCCATTAATAGAAATGTCTGTCACATTTTCTAAGTATCCTGCTCTTGAAACATAATTACCATTCACAATGCCATAAACTACAATGTAATTATCTAATGTATAATTAATAACTACATCATTATAGTTATCTATTCTATATCGAATGCTATAATAAATATACGGTTTTATAATATGTTCATACACACCTGTTTCTAAATTAATAGTTGGTGAGTAAATATAAAATCCGTCATATAAAGTGTATACAATTGCTGGTATATATGGTTTTATACTTTCTGTTCCATAACCAGAAACTCCTAAGTTTGTAACTAAACTGTTAATAAAAGAGTTAATAGAAGCTTTTATATCTCTTCTAATAGAATCTGCCTGTGTAGATCTACTATTATTTACCGTATTTAATTTAAATGCTTTTACCGCATCATATGTAGATTCACTTAAAATTTGATCATATTTATTCTGTCTTTTAATTACTTCAACTTCGCCTTTTACATACACTGATAAAAGTATTGATATTGGTAATATAATTATAATAAACACAACTGCCATGTTTTGTATTTTCATTTTTTTTCACCTTTGTTCTTTATTTTGTAAAATAAAAAGGAGGCTATTACATTTCTCCGCCCCCTCCTTAGCTTATTAAGTTTTATTTACCTGTATTTGTTACCATTCCGCTGCTAGACGCTGCAATTGTATATGAATCATTTCCTACTAGACTATAAAAGAAATTTCTAAGCATTTGTGATATAGTTGTATTAGTATTCTTTACATTTACAGATACAATATCTCCTTCTTTTAATTTATATTGTCCTGCAGATGAACCACTACCATACAACACATCTTCAATTTGTGAAGTGTATACAGAATAATATACATTTTCTCCTATTTTGTCTAGTCCACTTCCAGTATCTTTTCCACCCGGATTATCATCCAAAATTTTAAATTCTAATTCAACGTCATATGTATTCCCGGTTGCTCCTAATGATTGAACAAAATTATCATAATTTGTTAATGTTAGTTTTCCAGTTGATTTGATATTATCAACAAATTGAGATGTTAATGTTTGTACATTTAATTCAGATATATCATCACTTCTTTCTGATACAGTCATTAATGGAAAAACAAACATAAGTATAGCTGCTAAAAAAATTGCAGTTACCGTAACTAAAGTTTCTCCCATTGGCTCCACCTCTTTCTAATTATTCTTGTAGTCATACCTTACGGATTTTCAATAATATTTATATTAGTTCATATGTAATTGTAATTTTAGATATAGCTGAAACTCCTCCTGTAAGGTCTTCATCATATGCATCTTCATCTTCTATAATTAATTTTTCTTGAAAGCTCTCTTTAAATTTTGCATTCTTATATTGCTCTAAGAAACCTTCTCCATAGTTCAATTCTGTTCCATTAATGGTTCTTTCCTGTATAGTTTTATCATTTGTTCCTCCAACAAACAAATCCACTCTTTTTCTTATATAATCTGCGTTTCCAAGCCATGGTGTCCAATCTAATCCTTGATTCACAACACAATTTCTAAAACTATTAACAACATTCGTATCTGGATTTCTTTTTATATCTGCTTCGATTGTTACATCAAAAACTTGTATAATTTGACCACTTTGTTCTTTAATTATGATGCTTAAAGCTTCATTTGTATATCTATATAGCATAGGAATAATGGTTTCTACTCCGACTATTCTTGTAGTTCTAGCATTATTATCATTTTCCCCTACATATTCATAAAAGTTGGTTCTGTCTGACAAGCTTAATACCATATCTGATGTTTGCCTAATTTGTCCAAATATATTAATAGTTAAAACAATTGCCATAATAAATACAAATACAGCAAAAGCCATTTTTAAAGCATCAACAGCATTCTCCATATCTTTTTATTCCTTTACTTTTTATGTAGATGAGCTAGCAACTTCTGAATAAGTTACAGCGTTAACCAACCCATCATCAGTATAACCTAAAGTTACTGTATACTTTTTAGATAGACTAATACCTGTTCTAAGTGTTGATATCTCATCTGCAGTTGTCTTTGTGTTAGCACTAACTTGTGCATCATAAACGGCATTGCTAGATATTACATTTGCCAAAAGTGTTCTTACGCTCGTTCCATTTTGAACTCCTGCATAATTTTCAAATTGCGCATTGAAAATTTGCTTGTCTTGTGCTGCCATTTGAGTTACTGCTGTTTGTACTGGTTGTGTTGAAGAGTTAAAAATTAACATTCCAACTCCAATTAATAAAATTACAATTAATACCGCACCTGCAATTAATAGTGCTTTGGTCGCATTCTCCATACAATTTCCTCCTTTGAATATTTATTTTCTTTTGCTATTTATTTTATCTTTTATTCTAATTCAGTTTATGTTGTACTTGATGTTATAGCAGGGCTGATTGTAACTTTGTTAACTAGACCTTCTGCTGAATATCCTAAAGTAACTGTGTATTTAGTGCTTAAACTAACTCCTGTTCTAAGTGCTGATATATTAGCATTAGTATTTCCTTTATCTACTGTACCGTCTGTTACACTAACTTTATTATCATATACAGCATTACTTGAAATTACATTTGATAAAAGTGTTTTCACACTTGTTCCGTTTTGAACTCCTGCATAATTTTCAAATTGTGCGTTAAAAATAGATTTATCTTGTGCACTCATTTGTGTTACTGCTGTTTGTACTGGTTGTGTTGAAGAGTTAAAAATTAACATTCCAACTCCAATTAATAAAATTACAATTAATACCGCACCTGCAATTAATAGTGCTTTGGTTGCATTCTCCATACCATTTCCTCCTTTGAATATTTATTTAAATAAAATTTTGATAACATGTTATTCTTCTTCTACCTGTTCCAATACAATCTTTGCAATTCTTCCTGTTTTATTGTGATATTCTACATTGGTTGTATGGAATTTAATAGAATTAAAATTTTGCACAAACTGTTCTGTTCCAAGTTTGTAAATTGTTTCCATCGCATATGTTGTTTCATTAATTTTTATATAAATATATATTTTTATTGAGTAACTATCATCTTCTATATAAAAACCATTTTCATCTTTTTCTATTCTATATTTTTCATTGTTATTTACTGCTTTATTAATCATTGTTGCAATTTCTGTTCCATAAATGTTTTTATTTGTATATTGCTCAAACTCTAAGTTGAATTTTTGTGTATCCCTCTCTAAACCCTGTGCATTTCGCAAAGCAACAAATAAAACTATCATTATACAAAAAAACATAATAAGAATAATAAATAAAGTCTTTTTCATATGCACCCTTTCTTTTATTATAATATTTTTCGCTATTTTTTTCAAGTACTTTGTGTGTGTTTTACAAAAGTAATCGAATTTACTTTTCCTTCGTCGTTATATGTTATTCTTGAGCAACGATATATTTCATCTTTATTTATTTGAATCTGTTCGTTAATATCAATGCTTTGTGTAAGCAAAGTTGTTCCCATATAAACATTGATTGTATCTCCATATTTTTCTTTATATTCTTTACTTAAGTTTAATACACTTATAATATCATAAATTCTTATTTCTTCTTTATTGTATATTTCAAATTTATTATTATAATTAGCAATTCTTATTTCTTCTTGGGAACTTTCATAACTTTCACCAAAAGCTGCTGAGTTTGCAAAAACATATACTGCAAGTGAAATAATTATAATACCTAATAATACACCTGCTGAAATTAGCAATGCTTTTGTTGCATTTTCCATATGTTCCTCCCCTTCTTTCTATAAATTGCTTTTATGTACTGCTTGCTCTTTCGTACTCTTGGAAATATATTTCATTTACTCTACCATTTTCAGAGTTATATCTTAGTTGAGTACATTCAAAATATCTTTCATACATGAATGCATTTCTTTTTTCTCCATCATTAAATATGCTTAAAAAAAGTGATTCATCAGCTCCTGTAAAACAGTAAGTAGAAGCTGATAATCCATCTGCTTTGTCTCCAGATATTGTAGTTACATAAACTGCAATTTGTTTTTCGGCATCTCCACTGTTTTGATTGTTGCTATCAATAGATCTATTAATAAGTGAAACAACTTCTGTACCTCTTAATTTTTTCTTTTGATATGATTCATATGTTTTGTTAAATTCTTGTAGTTGCTCTGCTTCTCTTGCCTGCTCTTGTGAAGTTGATATAGTTGACAAATTGCTTATCATATATATAAGAACAGCAATTATCATAACACCTATCAATACTCCACCTGCTATTAACAATGCTTTTGTTGCATTTTCCATTATTCTATTCCTTTCTTTACTTCCAGTAAAATTAGCATTTCATATATATTTATTTAAAATCACTTTGCAATTTTTGCATCTAATGTAAAATGAATTGTTTTTTTACATCATTGTACTCATTGTATTAAATGTTTCTATCATTTGAGTTAAACCAATCCATACTAAAGGAACAATTAGATAACCAACAAATAAACATATCATTGGTGCAAAACCAATACCTTTTCCGATTAAGCCTTTTCTTGCAATTAATCTATTATTAGCTTCTTTTCTTTTTTCTTGGTAATATGCTCTTTCAGAATCTAATTCATCAAATGCTTCGGAAATAGGAATTTTTTCAACAGCAGCTTGTAGACTCTCTATTAGCCTAATTAATTGTGTATTTGTAACATCATTTTTTAATTCTTCTAATGCTTCCCATGCACCGCTTTCATAATTATTTACGCATTTAGAAATAGGCTCTCTATAAATATTTGAATATCTTTCTATCCACTCTAATATAATCTCAACATTTACTCTTTCAATTTTCATTAACATAAGTATAATAGTTTGAAATTGCATAACTTCATTTTCCATTTCTAATTGCCTCATGATTTTTTGGAACATAAGTAACCATAAAGGAATATAGTATCCTGCTACTCCAAATACAAATGCAATAAGCACTTCAAACCATCGCAAGTATTCATTTGAAACAACTTGTAATTTATCATATATTCTGTCTGTAGCTGTATCAATTTCCTCTTCTGTTGCTTCTTCATAATAAGGTGAAAATTCTATGGCTACTCTTAATTCCTCTTTTGTCATGTCTTTTCTGTTTTTATATCTATCTAGGAAATAATTGTCTTGCTTTGTTAAGTTTTCTGCCTTTACTCTATCATTTGCAGAAAGTTCTCCTAAAATGATGCTTTCTGTTGTTGGATTTTCATAAATATAGTCAATTGCTACTTTATGTATTTGTAAAAACAATAATAGAGATACCACAAATGCTACTACAGCTATACAAATTCGATTAATATATAGCCATTCCATTTTTTGTTTAGAAGCTGCATCTTTTAATAGCTTTGTTACTTTTCTATTTTCTTTTGTTCCTTTTTTTGGAATAAATAAATCTACAAATTGTTTGATAATTGGCTTTTTATATATTTTAGCTTGCCAAGGATTATCTAGAGTAGATTTGCCATTTGTAGTACTACCATTGTCTTTTAATTTTCTGATAAGGATATATGATGCAAATGTTATTATGATTAGTAAAATTTGTACAATCAGTCCACCAGTTCCACTATAAAATGAATCTGTAAATGCAAATTGTGATACAGCCCAATTTTTTACTACTTCTAAGAATAAAATTGGTACAGCGGAAATAACAGATAAGCTTTGAAATACATAGTCTAATTTATCTCTTTTTAAAATTTCAAGTTGCATTTCTTGTGTAATATTATTTAAATTTTTTAAATATAATGATCCTTCATCTGTTTTTCTGTCGCCAAATTCCTTTGTTAAATAAGAAATTCCAGCAAATTCTTTTAAATAACTATTTGGAGCAATATCATAATATTTTTCCAATTCTGTTTCTGGATCACTTGAGATTAAAATCTCATATATTTTTTCAGCTTGTCTTGATACTTCTAGTTCGTCGTTTTGTGCTACCTCATAAATAGCTTCTTCTACCATGTTATATTCATGATAAGCATGTCTAATTTCTGCAAAAAAGTCTATCTGTTGTTTTAAAATTTTGTTATCTAATTTGTCTACCATTCCTTCTGTAATTGTTTCTATAATTAGTAATTCGAAAAGTAGAAGTATACACATAAGCAAAATATTCTCTTTAGATACCATTATAATAATAATTGTTGTTGGTATAATAAGACATAATGCTTTGAGCAAAATAGAGGCGGTTTGCTTTCTTGTAAGGTACTCATCTTCTATGTTAATAATTTCTAGTCTTCTTCTTAATTTTAATACATATCTTTTTAAAAACGGGATTTTATAAAAATTAATGTATAGTTTTTGATATAATACTTCTAGACTTAATTTATTTCGTTTTGTTCCCTGTCTTAATTGCTGTATTTGTTTAAACTCATCTTTCTGCATTGTCTTTTTTAGAATTAAATAAGCAATTACAATAATAGCAAAGAGTACACTAGTACCTATAATGACATATCTAATAAGCTCCTCTTGTGGCATGTTTCAAAACGCACCTCCTTTTCTTACATTGTCCTTGGTTTTCTACCTCTTTTTTTCGCTAGTACTTCTGTTGTAGTTTCATTTTCTTTTCTTGCTGTTTCGTGTTTACCCCAGTTTTCTTCTAAAAATTCATCAAAATCTTCGACATCACTCTCGTCCATATTATTACGCATTTCTTCTATATTTTTATCTGAAATTTTATTAGTTAAAATATATTCATCATTTACAAATTCCAGAATATTTACATATTTATATAATTCTTTATTTGTAGTTTTTGTAAAATAATAAGTAGCATTATCTAAAAATTTGTCTAATTTTCCTTCTAGAGTTTTTTCATTTCTATGGTCAAATGTATATTCGTTTTTATCTTCTACTGGAATACATTCTGTAACTCTTTGTATATATCTTCTTCCTCTAAAGTCTTTTACCAAATGTACATTAAAGTTCAATACACCTATTACTTGTTCTTCTGCTGTTTTTTCATCATTAAACATACCGATTTTTAGAAGAGAGTTTCTAAGAGCCATAACCAAGTTCGGGAATGTTTTTGCGTGGTGAGTAAATAATGTGAATTTACTAGCAACTTGTGCAGTTTGTATCATCCATGCAGCAACAGGGTCTGTTGCAACCTCACCAATAATGTTAACTGATCCATCAGTTTTCTTTTGAACATCTAGTCCTTCTTGTCCAGATATAGTGTCTGTTTCACGGAAAGATAAAATATTTCTAGTTGGATAAATTTTTCTTAAGTGTAACTCAAATGCTGTTTCCTGTACCCTTATGTTCATAGTTTCGTAAATGTTTTCAATCATTCCCATAAGCATGGTGGTTTTACCACAACCTTGCTCACCAGTTAATGCTGTAACTCTTGCACCTTTAACTAAAAACTTCAAAAGTGCAATTGCCTTTTCTCCTCCTTTGAAGGTAATTAATTGCTCTAGAGTTGCTCTTTTTACGTCAAATTTTCTTACAAAGAATGCCCATGTTTCTGAAAAGCTAGGTCTTACAACAACAACTCTGGAACCGTCTTTCATCTCATTGATTTTATATCCATTGGTATCTGACAATTGTCCTGGATTATTATATTTGTATATGTTTTGGCAAACTCTTTTTAGTTCACTTTCTGTTCCAAATGATAAGAATTCTAATCTAATAGATTTACCTTGGAAAAATATCCATATACTATCACAGGCTCTTGGAACTTTACGCTCTAAAATTTGGTCTAAATAGTCTGCATCTGTTTGTGCTACTTGGCTCAAAAAAGATTCTGGTAATCCAGATACACCACCAGATACACCATCAATGTTCATATCTCTTACTTCATCTATACTACTGTATCCTTTATAATGTTGGTATACTCTTTGTACTACCACATTTAATTTGTCTTCAAATAGCAAATTTAAATTCTCTTTTTCGTAAATTTCATCAATTTCTTCTGAAGTTATAACATAGCAAGGTTTAGTTTCTCCTACCATGTATTTTAAACTTGCTAAATCATATTTTTTAATTAATTGTGTTAATGCTTCATATCCAAACTCTTTTTTATATTGGTATAAAAGTATGTCGAATTTATCTTGTGGAGTAAGTAAAGATGGTACATCAAAAGGAATGGCTTTAGAAATATTAGTTTCACTAACTCCATATTCTTTATAAAGCAAATCAAAAATTAACTCTTTTACGTATTTTTTGTCATTTACATCTCCATATGTACAGCCTTTTAATGCCTTTTTCAATTCGTATTTTTTGTTTTTCCTTCTTTTTAGCTCTTCTTCTGATAGTCCAATGTCATACAAGTTAATTTTGGTAATTTCATCTAGTCTTTTCTTAATAAATTCTATCATCTTTTCTAAAGTATATGTTTTGTCATCTAGGCTAATTTCTTCTTCTGCTTGTTGATTTTTTTTCTTAATTAATCCATAAACAATAGAAAAAATAGCTACTCCTATTACTATTATGATTAATAATGTATTCATCTTAACCTCCATTCTTTTTTGCAAAATCTAGTGTGAAATAAAATCATATTAGCTTAATAAATAAACTTTAGATTAAAAATAAAATATAATAATTTCAAAATTAATAATATTTCACATTAAATTTTTTAATAGGTCAGTTTCTCATCTGTAGTTCTTGTAATTTATAAATAATTTTATCACATGTTTTGTTTACTTCGCTAATAAAAATTGCATTTCTATCTTCTGTGTCAATTCTTCTATATCTCAAAAAATAGTCTACAATTTTCCCCTCATTGCAAGCTTCAAAAAACAATGTATTATATGGAATTGTTGCAATTTCTTTTTTTTCTCCCATATAGCGAGCAATATTTTTGCTTGAATATTTTGAAAATTTGTCATATCTCCCAATTAAATACATTATGTTACTTCTGTTGAAAATAGGATATTTTTCTTTTAATGCAATCACATCATCAATTATTTTTAATCTTTGTGTTATATTAACTACAATTAAATCTGCTATAGTAAGCACATCTAAAATGCCTTCTTTTTCTAAGCCTTTATTTAAATCAACAAATATTAAATCATAATATTTGTTTGCTGACTTTAATATTTCTGTATACATTGGTATAAATTTTTCATATTCTTGATATGAACTTGTAGACGGTCCTAGCAGAACTTCTAATCTATCTTTAAATACAATTTTAGTGTAATTTGTAATAATCTCTGGTGTGACCTTATTACTTGAAATTGCCTTTGCCAAGCCTTCTACTCCTGATGCAATATCATTTTTTCTAACACCAAGCTCTGGGAAAACAGTTTGTTGCTGTCTTTCTGGTCTCCAAAAGCAAGTCTGTAATGTATCATCATTATATGTAGTTGAAACACTTAAAATTTTATAGTTGTGTTGTATTGCCATATAGGTCGATATAGCTGCTATGGATAGTGTTTTGGCCGTTTCTTCTCTACCGTTACTCCAGAATGCTATAATTGACATTATTTTTTATACTCCTTTATCAATATTTCGCATCGTTTTTCTTAATGCATTTATATTATTATCCCCTAATATTTGTTCTGTCATGTATAACAAGCTTTCTTTATAATTTTGTGTTAAGTTTTTAAACTTTATTTTTGCTGCTCTTTGATTTTCTATAATAGCGGTTCGATCTCCTTGTTCAAATGGGAAATATATTTTTTCTTCTTCCCATTGAATTTTATAGTTTGCTGATAAAAAATCTAAATATTCGTTTTCTTCTTCTGTCATATTATTTGAAAATAATACTTTTGTTAATCTTTGTGTTTCTCTTAATCCGCTCAATATCTCTAAGCCTTTTTTTAGTGAGTACAAATCGAATGATGTAACAAAATAATTTATTCTAGCACTACGCATGTTAAATCCTTCAAATGCTTTGCTATTGTCTATATCAATAAGTCCATAGTCATAATCAAGTTCTGTTGTTTCTTGTATTCCTAAGTACTCATTGATTTGGCTAAAGCTCTCAAATCCAACGGCAACATCTATTTCTTCAAATTCTGTTATGTATGTTTTAGTTGGATTAATTACTGGAATAATATATTTTGCTTTTTGGTTTAAAGTAGAGTCTATTACTAAAACTTTTTTCCCTGTTGTAGTTAATAATTTTGCAATTTGTACAATAAAATCTGTTTTATCATATGCTCCAATAAATCCGATTTTAATCATCTTTCCTCCATTTATTGTGCGTTTTGTGCATTTTGTGCGTTCGCATCTAAAGTTTGTAAATACTTTTCTCTCAACGCTTTCTGATTTTGTATTTGCTCACTAATTCCGCTTTGTACGTTTGGTATAGCGTTGTCACCTTCATTTTGGATAGCACTATTTATGCTTTCTCTTTCATTGATTACCGCATTGTATCTGTTCCATAATGCTTCTCTTGCTTCTTGCACAATATTTGAATTAGAATTTATTAGTCCTAGTACTTCTCTGCTTACTGTATATGTTGAGCTACTTTCTTCTTGCATTCCTGGTTCTACATATTTAGTAGCATAAAGCATAGAACCTTTTACCATATATGCTTCTACAATGGCATTACTCATAGATAGTGTTTCAATTTCAGACATTTCAAGCCAAATAGTGTTAGTATCTATACTTTCTACACGTTTCTTAGAAAGAACAATATAGTCTTGACCTGTTGGTAGCATCCAACGAATGTCAATAAATTCTCCCTCTTCTAAGTGTGTTGGTAATACTAACATATTATATTCTTGTAATCTTAAGTCATTCGTAATTTCTTTATCACTAGCAAGTATCATATCTTTGCTCAAAATCGTTCCTGCTTTTAAGTCTAGTTTTGAAACAACTCCTTCTAAGATATCTGCTTCTGTTGCCAAATCACTTGCTGGTGCAAAGTTTCTATTTGCTTGTGGTAGTACACTTTTATTTTGCCTTACTCCATTTTCTTCAACTTCTTCTGTTACATAAACAATATCTGCAACAGTTATTTCGTTTCCTGATTGTATGTCATTTTTTAATACACATACTCTTACAGATGCACTTTGCTCATCTTGTTCTTGTTTTTTTAATTCCACTATTTGGAACATAAGTAATCCTATTACTGCTGCCGCTATTAACAGCATTACTAGCATTCCTAATAGGAATGAGTTTCTTGATTTTCTTTGCATTGGGTTCATTGCCATTGTAAATTCCTCCTTATTATATGACAAAATATCAATATTTATTTAATTGTACAACATTTTTCTACTAAAAACAATGCTTTCATTTTATGTAACACAAACTTAACATTTTTGTAATATTTTTGTAATATTTAAAAATTGTTTTTAAATATTAGCAATAATAGAATATTTACTGTTATTTGTTCATTTTTACGAATTTTTATTTTTACAAAAATTACTAGTTTATTTTATTTAGTTTTGTACATTCTATATATTGAAAAAGAAATTTCTTTTTCGATAATATAACTAGCACATCCAGGAGGTGAAAAAATAAAATGACAAACAATAGTAATAAAAAATTAGTTCCAGAAGCTATGGATTCTTTAGACAGATTTAAATATGAAGTAGCTAGTGAAGTTGGAGTTAACTTAAAAAATGGTTATAATGGAGATATATCAGCTAAAGATGCTGGTAAAATCGGTGGAAATATGGTAAGAAAAATGATCCAACAAGCTGAAAATCAAATGATTGGTAAGTAGTTATTGTATAACTAGTTCGCTCATTTAAAGTTAAGTAGGAATTCATACCTATTTCTCTCCATAAGTATATTTTGTACTTATGGGTAGAGGTAGGATATAATTCCTACTTTTCATTCTTTACGCTTATATTATATTAGTAGTTTTTTATATTCAAAAAAAGCATGGAAAATAAATTCCATGCTTTTTTGAATGTTTTATTATGCTTCTGGCTCTACAAGACCATAATTTTTTCCATCTTTTAGTTTGTATAATACATTTACTTTTCCTGTATCTATATTGATAAATGTAATAAACTTATCTCCTGGTTTTTCTTGTAGTTTTAAAATTGCATCTTCTACTGAAATTGGTTTTATTTCATAATAAATGGTTTTCATTACTTCATTCTCTACTTCGCTATGTTTTGTTTCAAGTCCAACTAATTTTGCTTTTAGTGTATCATCTTTCATTTGTCTTTCTTTTTTGGTTTTCCATTTTCTAATTTGTCCTTCTAATATATCAATGTCTTTATCAATTGATGCATATAAATCTTTATGTGCAGTTACTGCTCTATAAGTATCTCCTTTTACCACAATTTGTAGTTCTGCAATTTGTTCATTTTTTTCTGTACGTATGGTCATTGATACATCAATGTCTTCATCAAAATATTTTCCTATTCTATCTAATTTTTTCTCTAAATAATCTTTAATTGCTTCTGTTGCTTTAATGTCCTTTCCAGTTATTTTTATGTTCATACTTATTCCTCCTTTAAATGTTATATTTTTTAGTATGATTTTATTATATATTAATTTTTTATCTATTTCAACCTATATTTCATAAATTTTCTAAGGCTTGTATTCTTTCTCTAATTTTTGTGTTGTATATAGTTTAGCAATAATCTCCAATTCTCTAATGGCTTCTTCAGGAATGTTAAATGAATATAGTTTTTCTTGTGGTGCAATTATACTATATGTAACTGCATCTTTAGTAGCATCCATCATTTGTATTGAGCTTGTATCTTGTTTTGCGCAAGCGCTACATTTAAGTCCATTATCTATAATGCTATAAAAGTGTAAATCTATTTTTGTGTGACAATTGGTGCAATATTCTATTATTGGTTTATATCCAAGTATACTTAAAAGTCTTAACTCAAAAATTGAAAAAACCAAACTTAAATTTTTCTCCCTCTCACTTATTGTATAGAGTGTGTTTAAAAATAGTCTCAGAATTTTGTATGTATTTTGGTTTTCAGTTGTAACATCTCCTATTATTTTCGTGATACAAACTGCATATTTTAATTTATCAAAATCAGTTCTTAAATTGTAAAATAGCTCTATAGTTTCGCAAGAGTTCATATTGTAAATTTCGCTTCCTTTATAAAGCATATATTCGCCAAAACATAAAAATTGGGTTCCGGCAAGCAATAAACTCTTTGTTCTTCTTGCCCCTTTTGCAAGGCAAGAAATTTTTCCGCAACCCTGGCGTGAGTAAAGTGAGCATTTTATCATAATCATTTAGATTATTCTCTGCTATTACTATTCCCTTTGTTTTGATTATACTCATTTGTTCCCACCTTCATATTCTTTTCTATATTTTCTACTTGTATTAATTCTAAAAATGTATCTATATTTCCTGTTTTTTTAAAAGTATTCCAAGCTATGTTTTTTATCATAAGTATCACGCTCCTGATTTTATTGTTCACTATTTATATTAAATTATACATATATTTTATCAAATTGCTTTAGCTAATTTTGTAAAAAACAGTCAATATATTTTGTTTACTTTCTACTTTTTTTACTTGACAAAGTATTAAATTTATTTACAATCTGATCATTTTCTATCCAATCTTCTTTTACTTTCACCCATAATTGTAAATTGACTTTAATTCCAAACATTTCTTCTAAGTCTTGTCTTGCGTATTGACCAATTCTTTTTAGCATTGAGCCATTTTTACCTATGATAATTCCCTTATGTGATTTTTTTAAGCAATAGATTACTGCTTCTATATCATAAATTTGCTCACCTTTTGTCGTTTTTCTTTGTTTTAATTTTTCTATTTCTACATACAATCCATGTGGCACTTCTTGATCTAGTAATTTTAGTGCTTTTTCTCTTATTACTTCTTCTGCTAGTTGTCTTTCTGTTTGGTCCGTATATTCATCTTCACTATAATATGCTGGTCCTATAGGCAAATATTTTTCTATTTCTATTAAAATATCTTCTATTCCTTTTTCTTTTAAAGCAATAGTCGGTATTACTGCTTTGAAGTCATATTCTACTCTATATGTTTCAATCATTTTGGCAAGTACTTCTTTTTTTATTTTATCAATCTTGTTAATAATTAAAATAACATTTCTCTTTTTTTCTTTTAACTTTTCTAATAAAAATCTGTCACCTTTACCAATTTCTGCTTTTGCATTTGCTTCTACGACAAACAAAATAACATCTACGTCAGTCAAACTATCTGTTGCTGTTTCTACCATGATTTTTCCCAGCTTATTTTTTGGTTTATGAATTCCTGGAGTGTCTATAAATACAATTTGTGAGTGCTCTCGATTTACAATTGCTTTAATAGCAGTCCTTGTGGTTTGTACTTTGTTGGTTATGATCGATACTTTTTCTTTTGCCAATGCATTCATCAATGTAGATTTTCCTACATTTGTTCTTCCAATGATAGAAACAAATCCAGATTTAAACTCTTGCATATATCTGTCCTCCTCATTTTATTACTCAAACACTACATTAGTATCAATTGGACAAATTTGTACGAATGTATTTCCATCATTAACTTCTATCTCTTCACCTTGTAAATTTTTATATACAGTTTGTTCAAATCTACTATTTTTAGTACATGTAATAGGAATAGCTTTTCCATTTGTTATATAATATCCATCTTTAGTTCCCAAATTGTAAATATCTTGCCTTCCTGAACTGTCAATAGTAGTATTATCAATAAATGTAATAATAATATTTTTAGTTACTACATCCTCTCCTGTTACCCAGTCTACTTGTTTTGTTCCTCTTGCATAACGAACATATACCTTTCTTTCTTCATCATATTTATAATTTACTTTTTGAATATAAGAAATTGGTATATCTACTGTATTAGCAACTTGTCCTTCTTCTAAGTTCACTTCTTCAGTTGTGTAGTTTAATACACTATCACTAATTGATGTGGTCCTGTATCCCTTATCTTTCGCTGACTCTAATAAATTTTCTGTATTTGTTACTGCATTATGTGGAGCATATTTGTCTCTTACTCTCCAAAATGTAGTTGTGCTTTCAAATATTCCATTAATATTATTTATATCATAAGTGGATATATCAGATTGTGCTTTTGGGCTCCATCCATAATGAACATAAATAGCATCATTTTCTACAGCATAATCAATAAAATAATGTCTAGCACTTCTAACTGGTCCAATTTTTTCCAAATCTTTTCCTTTAAATAATGCCATCAATCTTGTTTCTGCTCCTTCTACAATGATCTCATATACCATATAAGCTTCATTGATATTCGCATGAGGCCAAGCTGATTTGTGATTGTCGATCATAACAGCAATAGGTCTATCATTTCCAGCATAAATTTGCACTTCTTTTTCTGGTTCTAGTTCCACTATTTCTACTTCTTCTGGTGGTACTTCATTGTTTACAGTTTGTTTTTTATCTGTTAATATCTTATATACTAACAAACCACCTGTAACTAGAATTGCGATAATTAAAATAACAACTAATACAATAACTCCTACATTTTTCTTCATTTTAAATTTCAATTCCTTCCCTATGAACTCAGTTTTCTACTTTTTCTCTTATTAGGTTTAGTTTTTGTAATACTTTTTCTTCTTTTTCTCTCATTGCTTTTTTTTCTACTTCTTCCATGTGGTCATAACCCATTAAATGAAAAAAACCATGTACAATCATATAGGCTAGTTCTCTTTCTACACTATGTCCATATTCTGCAGCTTGTTCTTTTATTGTAGGCATAGATATAACTATGTCACCAATAATTTCTTCCTTGGTTGGTTTCTTTTTTATTAATTCTTGCAATTCTTCTTTTTCAAATATAGGAAATGATAAAACATCAGTTGTTTTATCTATGTTCCTATATTCTTTGTTCATTTTTCTTATGTTGCATTCATCTGTTAAAATAACACAAACATATAATGTTTTAATTGGTAATTTTTCTTCTTTATAACATTCTTCCATAGTCTTTTCTACCACACCTTCGTATTGTTCCTGTGGTATAATGTCTCTATATTCTATTTCTAGCATTTTTAAAATCTCCTTTTATACCTTAATCTTTCTCTTATGTGCTCCAGCTATGGTTTTACATGTATTTTTTAAATTTCTCATTACCCCATATTCTACTAGTTTTTGTTTATATAGTTTTTTTATTTCTTTATAATCTTTTTTACTTCTGTTTAACATTTTTAAGTCATATTTTATAAATAAAATTTCTTTTTCTTGTTTGCTTTTTATACTTTTATATTGGTTCCAAAACTCTTTATATTCCTCTTTTTCTTGAGATTTTTCCCAAAATACTTTTGTAGATAATAATTTTATATTGTACTCTTCAATTAAATTCATTAATAGTTCAAAAACATTTTTCTGCTTCTTCTCATTTTTAGTTTTCACTGCTAGTTCCCTTGCCTCTTTAATAAGTGCAATATAGCATTCTGCTGCAGCTCCTAACGGCAAACTATGTGTGAATAGCTTTCTACTCATACCTAATAATACCATGTTTTTTTCAATAATATCTGCTGTATCGAATTTTCCAACAGTATATTGGGTGAATTTTTCGTTTTCCTCTATCAAAATATTTTTCATTTCTGTATTGTCAGTTTCTACTTTTATAGGTAAAATATTTGTCACATATTCTTCTATAGTTTCAAAAATTTGGTTATAAATGCCATTATTGTTTTGTCTTTTTTGACTAATTGTATCTGTTAATTTAATAGAATAACTTTTTAATATGCCTTTATATAATCCATCCATTTTTTCCACATAAAATGGTTGGTATTTTTGCACTAGTTTTTCTTTGCCAGAAGAAATCAATGTTTCATAGTCCAATTCTAATAGATATTTTTGCTTTCTATATTTATATTCTAGATAATCTTTCTCTTTTAAACTAGTAATTGTATAATATTGTGATAATGCATCCTTTTCAAAGTCTGAAGCAGTACCATTCTTTACTTTTTTATAAATAGAATCCATAATATGTTTATCTATAGTTTCTAAATATAGTGAAAAAGATTCCTCATAACGATTTAATAATCCTTTGCTTTCTGGATTATTTATATAATTTTCATATGTCTTTAGTAAATTATTTCTCTTAATTGTAATCATAATACCATTAATTCCTACTTTTGTTGGAATTAATAGTTTTGTTAATGTATTTGTTACTTTTGCAAAAAATGTTTTATCTGTTGCTAGTACCTTCAAACTCCTTTGTTCCATGCACACCAATCCTTTCAAAACACAATTTTTTCCTTTGTCCCGATATTCTGCAATACTTCGTAAATCACTTCAATTTCTATGTACTCTGATGTCTCTTCACAGTTGATTTGCTTATTTATAATATCCCCCTCTTTGAGCTCACTTTCTATTTTTTCTTCCAATTGTTTTTGTGTTTTTTCTTTTAGTTCTTCACTTCCGTAAGTAATTGTCTGTTGTTCTGTTTCATAATTTATATTTTTAACAATTTCAATTGGTAAATAAAAATTAGAAAATAATTTTATCTTTTTGCTCTCTATTATTGTATCATAGTTTTGGAATTTTGAAAGGGTTTTCCACAAATTTATTGTAAAATTATTTAATTTTATTGTATATTTTGTTTCTTCATTCCCTGTTCTTATATTTTCTTGTTGCTTTTTATATACTTTTGCTTTTTGGCTGTACCAAACTTTAGCTTCTATGTCTGCTGAAGCGTGTACATATCTTATACCCGTATATTTCCCTTCCATCCACCCTTGCACTAAAACTGTTCCTTTTTTTATCATGTCTCCTTCTTTTACTAATGGTGTGCCATTCTGTACACTAATTTTAGTAATAACTCCTTCTACATTAGACACTATATTGCAATATTCGTTTGTATCTATAATTTCTGGTTTCTCTCTTGTGTCTACTACTTCCACAATGACATTAGTCCCTTCTAAATCAATTCCTATCCACGAAATATCATCTCTTTTTAATCTGATTTCACTAACAATTTGCTTTATGTCAATACTTCCTTTATATTTTCCAATATCCAACCCACATTGTTTTAATTCTTCTAAAATTTCTTCTTGTGGTATTTCAGTTTCACCTGTTATTTCTATATTCCATATAAATTTAGAAGAAATAAAAATAGTCATACAAACTAAAAAGAGAAATATTGCAAATATTTTTCTCTTCTTATATTTTTTAAGTAGGAATGGAAGTCCTTTTTTGTCTATAATTTTTACTTTACTTTTTGTGATTTTGGCGACTTGCTTTATTTCTTTGAAATCTGTTATTCCTATATTTGCATGTAGTATGGTAGATTTTTCTCGTTTTATATTTGATAATAGAATTTTTTTACTAATACAAATATTCATAAATCTTTCTACAAAATATCCCTCTACAGTTATGCTTAAATATCCTAATATATAGTTTAAGAATTTTTTTATAATCATTCTTCTTGCTCCTCTATTTCTATACTTGTTATTCTCCCAGTAATAATTAAATCATCCGAGCTGATTTGATTTAGATTTAAATTAAATCCATTAATATTCATAATTCCTATGTAAGTATTGACTCTTACATAATAATTTTCATATTCTAAAACTCCCTTATAATTTTCTATGAGCATTTCTTGAAAACTTACAATAGTTATTTTGGGCTCATTTGTGGTTATTTCTCTTGGCATTTCTAATAATTTTTTTATTCTGCTTTCTTTTTTTGGGCTAGTCATTCTTCTCTTCCTTTCCATTTAATATTTTTTCTATTATATATTATATATATATTATATTTTCTATTTTGTATGAGCATTTTTATTTTATGTTTTACTCTTACAATAAATTTACATTTTTTGTAAAATTTTGGAGTTTTTATGTCTATATATCTTGACAATCTTTTGATTTTGAATTATATTGTAAAAGAATTATTTGCCACACACATGTATTCATTTTAACTATTTATGTGTGTTTATATTTTTATGCTTTAAGGGGGATTGTTATGTTGAACTTCGTACTTTGCGATGACAATGCATCTGCTCTAGATAAATTGGAATCTATGCTTAATAAAATTTTTACTATTAAAAATATGAATGCTAAAGTTGGCTTTAAATCTACTATTCCTTATGAAATCATTGACTATGTAAATGAAAACTCTACTAATGTTTTAGTATTAGATATTGATTTAAAATCTTCTATGTCTGGGCTCGAACTTGCAGCTCAAATTCGTAAGCAAAATAAATCTATTTATATTATGTTTATTACTGGTCATCCAGAATACGTTTTTCTAGGTTACCAATCTAAAACTTTTGATTTTCTTTTAAAACCAGTTACATCAGAAAGGTTAACTCAAACAGTTGAAAGATTAGTTGACGATGTGCTAGGCTCTCCAAAATGTTTCATTAATATAGATAAAAATAGTAAAACATTCATTGATAATAATGATATTAATTACATAAAGAAAGATGCTATGAAACTAATTTATCACACAAATCATTCTCAATATGAAACTTATAATTCATTTAACAAAATTGAGCAT
This sequence comes from uncultured Clostridia bacterium, assembly GCA_944388625.1. Taxonomy (GTDB): domain Bacteria; phylum Bacillota; class Clostridia; order TANB77; family CAG-508; genus CALXJM01. The sequence goes on along the minus strand of CALXJM010000009.1, from coordinate 6,891 downwards.
TTGCTTCCTGAATATTTTGTTCGATGTCACAAATCTTATATTGTAAATATAAATAATATTGTTGATATTCGAGCAGATAATACAATTCAATTTAAAAACTTTGACACCTGTGAAATTGGCCCTAAATACAAAAATAATTTGATGGAGGTTATTAAAAATTATGGAAATTTTACAAACAATTTGGACAGCATTAACAACAGAAAATGAGAATTTAATTAGTATATTTAGTATTGTCTTTACTTTTCTTGAAATTACTACTGCAATGTTTCTATTTTGTACTATCTTAAATTTTAGTGCTTCTCACAAAAATAAAATCTTGTATATCATTTTATTTTCACTTTCTTCCATATTTACGGGTTTTTTTGTTCCCGTTCCATACAATATATTCATTAATTTAGTAGTGCAAATTTCATTAATTGTATTACTATTCAAGACAAGCATTTTAAAAGCTATTATCGCTTTGTTGATACCTTTTATTATTTTTGTAATTACTGAATCCTTAGTTTTTAAAATTTATTTACTAATATTCAATGTTCCTTTTGATAATGTAATGCTTATTCCTATACATCGAATTCCTGCTATTCTTGCTATTTATCTTATTGTATTTTGCTTATATAAGCTCGCTAAACATTTTAATTTTAGTATAAAATTATTAGATAACATGGATAAAAAATCAAAACTTATACTTACAATTAATGCGATTTTGGGAATTATTTCTATTGCTACACAAGCTACATTAAATACTTACTATAGTGACAATTTGCCTTTACTTATTACCATATTAAGTACTATAAGTTTGCTTACATATTTTATCATTAGTATATATAGCCTAACCAGAACAACACAATTACAACTTGCTACTCAGAATTTAGAAGAGGAAAAATTATATAACAAAACTCTAAATTTATTACATGATAATATACGTGGGTTTAAGCACGATTTTAATAACATTGTTTCTGCCATTGGTGGTTATGTTAGTACAGAGGATATGGAAGGATTGAAAAGTTATTATACTGAATTATTAAAAGATTGCAAAAAAGTAAATAATTTAACTGTTCTAAGTCCAAGTGTTATTAATAATTCTGCCATTTACAGTTTACTTACTTCTAAATATCATCAGGCATTAGAAGATGGAATTCAAATGGATATTGATGTGTTTATGGATTTAAATACTTTAAATATGAAAATTTATGAATTCACTCGCATATTCGGCATTTTACTAGATAATGCTTTAGAAGCAAGCAAGGACTGTGATACTAAATTAGTTCGTGTTACTATACGTAAAGATTCTAGTTCTAATAGGCAATTATGCATTATAGAAAATACTTATAAAGATAAGTCTATTGATACTGAAAAAATTTTTGAAAAAGGTTTTTCTACTAAAAATAGGAATAGTGGTATTGGCTTGTGGGAAATTAGACAAATTTTGAAAAAACTTTCTAATGTAAACTTATATACTTCAAAAACGGATGATATTTTCAAGCAACAATTAGAAATTTATATGTAGAGCAAAAAGAGAAGAGTTATTTCATAGAAATGCTCTTCTCTTTTTTAACTTTTAAGGAAATATTATATTTAAAAATCAACTCTTTTACTTATTTTTCTAGGTCTTTTTCTCTTAAGCCTAAATTTAACCTTATATCACATTCTCCTTTCTTTTGTTTAATTTAGTATTTATACCGGCGTATACTATATAAGTTAAAGTTTCCACTTTAGCCTAATTTATTCTATCATCTTTTTATATTTTTTTATTATTTTTTATATGAAAATGCCATTTTATTATATAAAAATTTTTATTAAGTAAAATATATATTAAACATACTGTTTTTTAAAAACTCTAATAATTATTCTTCTTATCTTGCAAATTCATCTAAACTTTTTATTTCATATCCACTACTTTTTATGCTTTGAATACATTCATCTAGTATATTTGCATTGTCTTTTGAATTTGCATGTAATAATATAACAGCTCCAGGGTGAATATTATCTAATATTTTTTGTTTTGCATAATCTTCTCTATTTTGTTTACTTTCGTCCCAATCGTCATAGGCTAAAGACCACATAACTGTAGTATATCCTAATGTTTTTGTTATTTGTAAGGTTCTTTCACTAAATTCTCCTTTTGGTGGTCTAATATATTTCATTTCATAATTAAATTTCTGATATACCGCTTTATGTAGGTCCATAATTTCATTTTCTATTTCTAGATCTTTTAAATCTGGCAAACTCGGATGATTTTTTGTGTGATTACCAATAATATGATTTTCTTCTATCATTTGTTTTACTAGTTCTTCTTGACTATTTAAATAATGTGCTGTTATAAAAAAAGTAGCTGTTACATTGTTCTTTTTTAGAGTTTCTAATATTTGTTTTGTATAGCCTGCTTCATATCCTTCATCAAAGGTCAAATATACAACTTTTTGTTCACTATTTCCCATATCTATACCTTCATATTTTTTTAATAATTCTCTATTTTTACTTCCTAAGTCTGGTTGTGCATGGTCTTTTTTTCTGGATACGCCCCACCCTATTTTTGTATTGCTTAAAGACACTATAGTCTTAGTATTAGCAACTTCTGCTGTTATATTCCATTCAGAAATACTTATAAATATAATTATTAAAAGAAAACTAGCAAAAAGCATTAGAAAATAGTTAATTTTTTTCATTTCTTCACATCTTCCTTTCTTGCCTATTTTCTATTTAACTTTATGCAATTTTGATATATTTTATTACTTTTACATTCCTTTTTATATTTCTTATATTTACTTTTATTAAATACTTTTTCTATTTAAACTATCTTTGTTCTGCTATTTAAAAAATTTTACTTTTCAAAATTTATTTTTCTACTTATCTTGACAATATTCTTATTATGAATTATAGTTTAAATATAATGGATACACTTAGATTTTTATGCTTCTTGAAATTGCTAAAATTCAATAATACCTTACATAAGCTTTTCAGGAAGCTAGATTTATATTTTAAATATTAACTATTAGCTTTAGGGGGTATTTCTATGTTAAATTTTGTAATTTGTGATGATAAGCAATTTGTAATTGATAAGTTGACCAAAATGTTAGAAAAAATATTTGTAATGAAAGATTTAGACGCAAAAGTTGGTTATACTTCAAAAAATCCCTATGATATTATTGATTATGTAGAAAAAAATCCAACCAATGTTCTTATTTTAGATATTGATTTAGAAGCTTCTTTAAATGGACTTCAACTAGCTAACAGAATTCGAAAGAAAAATAAATCTGTGTATATTATTTTTATTACAGCTCATTCCGAATTTGTATTTGTTTCCTTTCACTCAAAGACTTTTGATTTTATACAAAAACCTGTTACTTTAGAACGTTTATCTCAGACAATTGGTTTGTTGTTCGAAGACATTTCTGGTTCTCCAAAATCATTTATTAATATTGATAAACGCAATAAAACTTTTATTGATCAAAATGAAATTACATTTATAAAAAAAGATGCTATGAAATTAGTTTTTAATACAATTGATAATCAATATGAAACATATAATTCTTTTTCTAAAATACAGCATAGTTTACCGAGTAATTTCATACGTTGTCATAAGTCATATATTGTTAATATTAACAATATTCTTGATATTCAGTCAAATAATATGATTCATTTTAAAAATCACACTTATTGTGAAATAGGTCCTAAATATAAAGAAAATTTATTGGAGGTTATAAAAAATTATGGAAATCATACAAACAATTTGGACAGCTTTATCTAATGAAAATGAAGAATTAATTAATATTTTGGGATATTTTCTTACATTTTTCGAAGTTATTATCGGAATGCTTCTATTTACATCAATTTTGGATTTAACGGCTTCTATTAGGCAAAAATTCCTATATACTATCTTATTTTCTACATTCTCAATCACTGCTAATATATTTTTCCCCCCTCCATTTAACGTATTTTTTAATTTAGTATTTAAACTATTTGTCATAAGGAAAATTTTTAAAACTACTATATTTAAAGCTATTATCGCTGAAATATTGCCTTTTTTGTGCTTTGTTTTATTAGAAGCTTTAGTTTTTAAATTATATTTGGCAATCTTCCATATTTCTTTTCAAAAAGTAATGTTAGTACCACTTTATCGAATTCCTGCCGTTCTTTCAGTTTATATCATTATATTTATTTTGTATAAACTATCCAAATATTTTAATTTTAACATAAAATTACTTGATAATATGAGTAAACGCACTGCACTTACTCTATCTATAAGTTCTTTACTTGGTATAGTATCTATAGCAACTCAAGCTACTTTAACGACTTATTATAGTGACAATTTGCCACTTTTCATTACCATTTTAAGTATTATTAGTTTATTAACTTATTTTGTTATTAACATATATAGTATTTCGCGTGCCACCGAATTAGAAATTACTGTAAAATATTTAAAAGAAGAAAAATTACATAACAAAACTCTTTCCTATTTATATGATAATATTCGTGGCTTCAAGCATAACTATACAAATATGTTAGATACTATAGGCGGATATATTGAAGAAAATGATATTGAACATTTAAAAATATATTATTCTGAATTAGCATCTGAATGCAATCGTGTAACTAATCTAGCTGTGCTTGATCCAAAAAAAATCAATAATCCTGGCTTATACAATCTTCTAACTAGTAAATATTTAAGGGCATTTAATCTCAAAATCAATATGGATTTTAATATATTAGCAGATATTAATTCTTTCGATATAAAAATTTACGATTTTGCTAAAATTTTAGGCATTTTTTTAGATAATGCTATTGAAGCTGCTAAAGAATGTAATGAAAAAATTATTCATGTAATTTTAAAAAAGGAAGCTAATTCTAATAAGCAAATTATAATTATTGAAAATACTTATTCAGACAAAAATATTAATCTTTCCAAAATTTATGAAAAAGGATTTTCTACAAAATTTAATAATACTGGACTTGGTTTATGGGAAGTAAACAAAATAATAAAAAAATATAATAATATTAATCTAATCACTACAAAAAATGAAACTTATTTTAGACAAACTTTAGAATTTTATATTTTTTAAATTTTATACCACACGCAAAAAGAAGTTATAAAAATTATAACTTCTTTTTAACTTTAAGGAAATATTATATTTTAATCAACTTAACGAATTTTTATATAATTAATCTTTTTTTATTAAAGAAGCTGGCATTTTTGGTTGATGTAATACGCAATATACAAAACATGCTGTATTTGTTGATTTTGCATACTTTTCTGCCATTTTTGCTAATAGTTTTAACATAATGTATTCCCCTCCTTGCTTAAATTTTTATCATACATAATGTAGCCGGCATTACATTATGTATTAAGCAACATTAGTTTCATTGCAATAAATTTCATAACCATATTTATTATTTGTTAACTGATATGCCAGTCTTGTTATGGTTACAGTTTCTATTGCCATTCCAAATATAATAAGGTTTGATATTTCTGAATTTTGAATAATTGCAGATATTCCCAAGCTAATAGTAAGTACAATATAAGATGCAATTCTTTTTATTTTTCTATCCTTTTTTCTTAAAATTGGTACATTTTCTGTATCTGCTGGTGCATAAAGTTTAATCATAATCATTCCAAAAATCCACACAATTCCAATAACAATGTATTTTATAAAATAAGGTTCTAGTACGATGTATTTACTAAGTAAAGCATTTCCACAATACATAAGAGTAGTACAAGTAATACAACCTATATGTGTTTTCAAATGAAATCCTCCTGCAAAAGCTCTGTATGGTAATATTATTAAGAAAGATAGTAATGTTAATTTCCCTACACCAAGTAGAAATCCAATTAAGAATAGTAAAAATATTTTTGGAATTTCTCCTATAACATTTTGCAATCCATAGTTAATAATCTCTGCACGTTCATCATCTATATCAGGCATACTTTTTCTAATACGATTTGTAAGAATTTCACAAATTTTATCTATCATGTTTTACCTCACCTTTTCTATGAGGCAATTTTATACTTTGTTAGACATTATTTTTCTTTTTTTATATGAAAAGCTTTTTTCATTATTCGAATTTTTAATTTTTGATTTTCATATAAAATTTTGATATTTTTGCAAAATTTACATAACTCTTGATTTCGTTTAAAAAAAAATTTAATTTTTTTACGTTTTTGACTCACTTCGACATTTTTCGCATTTCTAATATGATATTCTTAATATATTCTCGTCCACGAGTAAAAACAAATGAAAAGGGGTGCAAAAAAAATGAGTGACATTATAGATAATAGCAATCGTAAAAACGAAATTACTGGTAAAATAGTAGGAACTGTCTCTGTATCAATGTATAAAGATACTCAAACAGGACTTCCGCTTTTTCATGTTGAGGCAGAAAACGATGATGTATTACAATTATCTTATGTTATTGAAGACATTCTGGAATATTTTTAATTTCTTAGCTCTTCAATATATATCAAAAAGAACTAGATGCAACATCTAGTTCTTTTTGATATGTATGTCATTTACCTTCGGGTTATGAGGGTATTATCAGCAATTTTTGAATTTTATTGAAATTGATAGTTTTTGCTTATATTTCAATGGTTTTATTGATTTATAAGTTATGTATTTTTAAGTGATTTTAAGTCAATTTTGGGTACTTTTGTCCCCATTGTGTCCCCAAGATTTTAAATTTTGTATGTCACATTGACTAAAAAAGTTCACTCAATATATCGTTTTGATATATGTATATTAATTTTATAAAATTGGAGGATTGTTATGAATAATTTTAGAGAAGTAAATGATGATATTTTAAGAGAATGGTTAAGTTTTAGAGAAGAAATGGTTTTAGGCACACTTACTAAAGAAGATAAAAAACATTTTGTTTATTTTGATGAAATTTGTAAAAGTA
>CALXJM010000008.1 GCA_944388625.1 uncultured Clostridia bacterium | reverse complement strand
AGGAACATAAGATTGAAAATCTAAAAAACAACTATAAGGCATATACAAAAGTGTATATGCCTCTCTTAATATAAAATATTTTGTTTTATATTAAGAGAGGTATATAAGTTAAAAAGGAGGAAAGTTGGTATTAAGCTAACAAAAGAGAAATGGAAATAATACTATATGGAATAATGTTTATTATAGGAACATTAATTGGAAGCTTTTGCACTCTTGCTGTTTATAGAATTCCAATAGGCAAAGATATTACTCATGAGCGTTCATTTTGCCCTAATTGTAATCATAGACTAGAATTTTGGGATTTAATTCCAATTGTAAGCTATTTAGCATTAGGTGGGAAATGCAGATATTGCAAAGAAAAAATAAGAATACGCTATTTGTTATTTGAACTTGGCTCTGGAATTACATTTTTATTACTTGCACTTTCTACGAATATTCATTTAGAAGAATTGTTAACAAATACAGAGGAAACTATAAATGGAATAGTTTTAATTGGATTTGGAATTTTATATTTTACCACTTTAATACTTATTGCAGGAATTGACAAGGAAAGAACTGAAATAGCAAAACCAGTATTACTATTTGGCTTTATTATTTTAGGACTATATATTTTATATTTGTGTACCTTTAAAAATATTCTTGTATATAAATATGCAATATATCTTATTTTTATTCTTATAATTATTTTACTGGATATCTGGTTAATGAAGAAAAAGGGAAAAGAAAATTATACAATATCTATTTTACTATTATGGATTTATATGCTATCTTTTACTAATACTGATATAATGTTATTTACAATCATTGCTACTTTAATATTTGTTGCAATACATTCTATAGCACATAAATTAGAAGAAAAAGAAAAGGAGAATGTAAAAGTTCCAATTGGATTTTATATGGTAATTAGTAATATATTTTTTACAATATTAGCTAATTTTTTAGCCAATATCGTAAAATAACTATACAAAGGGGAGACAGTATGCAGGAAAAATTTAAAAATTTAAAAAATAATGAAAATGGATTTTCAGGAGTAGATTTAGTAGTAGCAATGGCTGTAATTGTTATATTTGTGCCATTAATTTCAACATTGTTTGTTAATATTTATACAAACTGGATGACAACCAAAAGAAATGCACAGGCAAATGCATATGCCACACAAATTATAGAAACAGTAGAAGGCATGTACTATGATGAAGTAACACAAGAAGCATTAGATAAGATTATTAGCGATTTAAATATTCCATCAGGATACCAGGTAGAGGCTACAATAGTAAACTATAATGAAGAAAATGCTGGCGAAGAAGATATAGTAAAAACAGTAACAGTTTCTATTAGTTATAATGTATCAAAACAACCTGAAAATGTTACAATGCAAACTGTGAAGACAAAAGAAATATTGATTACTCCAAACACACCACAATTGTCACAAGGAATGGTGCCAGTAAAATATATTTCTACAGGATTAGATAGTGGATATTGGCAAATTACTTCCGAAAATGATAGTCAGTGGTATAGTTATGAAAACAAACGTTGGGCAAACGTAATGTTACTAGATTCGCTAGAAGTAGAGAGCATTGATGATATAACAGAAGTACCAGTAGAAAACCTAGTAGGGAGAAAAGTAATAACACCGGGAAGTATGTTTGTATGGATTCCAAGATATGCATATAAAATTACTTATTATAGAGATGAAGAAGGATTAAAAAATAAAGATGAAAGTAAAATAACTGGATATTCAAATAAAAATGGAATTGTTAATACTGATGGCACCACATTAAATAGCAGTGCAAAAACCGTTTATGCAGATATTGATATTAAATTTTTATATAGTAATACAAATAATTATGTTGATTCAAATAAAATGTATAATATTGCACAAACAGATTACATTATTCATCCTGCATTTCAAGATGGCACAAGTAATAATTTTCAAAATGGTGAATGGGATAAAGAAATTACAGGTATTTGGGTATCCAAATATGAAGCTGGATATGCTGGAGGAAATAATTATATTCCTGTTCAAGAAACAACTCATACTTATACAGGAAACTATAGCGGAATACAAAATTTTTATGGAAATATTACATCAGGAAGTACTACCATGAAATTTCCAGTGTTTACACCAGAAACATTGGCATATAATAATATCTCTGTAAGTGATATATATACATTAGCGAAAAGTTTAAACGAAGAAAACAACCCATATGGTATTACATCAAGTACAGATAGCCATTTGATAAAAAATAGTGAGTGGGGAGCTGTGAGTTATTTATCACATAGTAAATATGGAAGAAATACTGAAAAAATAACTTATAATAATATATGTATAGATAGCACAATACCTTATGCCGTTACTGGATATGCAGGAGAAAATGTTGATAGTGTAGTAAATCGTGTAAGTTTAGAAAAATTAAAAGTAGAGGATACTGGCTCATATGTATGGAGAACAAATAAGGGAATGCTTGCTAGTACAACTGGAAACGTATATGGAATTTTTGATTTAAGTGGTGGCTCATGGGAAATGGTTTCAGCTTATATACAAGGAGGAGATATAACCCATGGAAACACTTTAGCTGAAGCTTCTCAAAATACAAAATATGTAACAATTTATGGATTAAATGAAACAAAAGTAGGAGATGCAACAGGAGAAACTAGTAGAATACAAGGACAGGAGTATATGCTTGGAACTACTGGACAAGCTTTTATATGCAGAGGAGGATCTATTGATTCGTTACAAGGAGAAAGCGGAATTTTCTGTATATCTTCTCAAAATGGAGGAGCTAGTTATAAAAATAGTTTTAGAGTAACACTAATTATAAGATAAAAAGTTGGTAAATTTATGCAATTTGTAGAAATATATATAAAAAAATAAATTTATGGTGTATAATTATATTATAATTGATACAAAGGGAATTAACAAAGGAGGAAAGCTATATGGCAATTGAAACAAGAAGAAGTGTACCAATAGGTATTGAACTTGTAAGAAGAGGAATTGTAACAGAAAGCGATATAGAAAAAGCAATTGAATATCAAAAGACAAACTCGAAAAAGAAGATAGGGGACATTTTGCACATATTAAATTTGTGTGATGACACAAAACTAATTAATGCTATAGGAGAAATTTTAGGAGAAAGAGCTATTTTGCTAACACAAGATGATATTACAATTAATGCATCAGAATATATTTCAAGAGATGTTATGAAGCAAAACATGGCAATTCCATTTGACATTACAAATGGAGGCAGGATAAAAGTATGTTTTGCTGATACTACCAATAGAAAAACTATGGAGACTATACGTTTACTATTGCTAAACCGTGGCTTAGTTATGGAGCGTTATATTACTTTCGAAAGTAATATAGAAGAATTACTAGAAAGAATGGAAGGCCAAGTAACAGAACGAATTACAGGAACAAGAGATATAACAGAATTTGTAGATGCTGTAATAAAAACTGCTATGAATAAGAGAGCTAGCGATATTCATATCGAACCGGAAGAAGATGAAGTACGAATTCGTTACAGAATTGATGGAGAATTAATAACAGTAGCCCATGCAGAAAAAGAAAAACAAGCACAAATTATAGGAAGACTGAAAGCTATTTCCAATATGCATCAAGAAAGACAAGAACCACAAGATGGAAGAATATTAATATATCCTAACTATAATATACGTGTATCTTCGCAAAAAAATGTATATGGCGAAAAATTTGTTTTAAGATTACTTAAAAAAAATACGGATGTTAGAGGATTACAAGATTTAGGTTTCACAGCAAATGAACAGCTCATTAAAAAGTATTTTAACAAAAGAAACAGTGTGGCTATTATTGCAGCACCTACTGGAGAAGGAAAAACAACTACACTCTATAGTATTATTAATTATTTAAATCGACCAGAAATAAATATTACTACTATTGAAGACCCAGTGGAAATACGTATACCGGGATTAAACCAGATAGAAATAGACTCTAAAATTGGCTTTTCTCAATCATTAAGGACTGTACTAAGGCAAGATCCAGATGTTATTTTGGTAGGAGAAATTCGTGACGAAGAAACTGCAGAAATTGCAATGCAGGCAGGGCAGACTGGACATTATGTGTTGTCTACAATACATACAATTGACGCTGTAGAAGTTATTACAAGATTAAGAAAAATGAATGTATCTGACTATGATATAGCTAGTATTTTGGCTACTTCTGTATCTCAGAGACTAGTCAGAAAAATTTGTAAAAAATGTGCTAAAAAGAGAGAGTTTACAGAACAAGAAAAAGAGGCTATATACAATATATCAAAACAGTATGGAATGGAAATCAATTTAGATGGAGCTTATACATATGATGCTGTTGGATGCAAAGAATGCAATGGAAGCGGATATTATGATAGAATAGGACTTTTTGAAGTATTATCTTTAGATGAAGACTTAAAAGATTTAATCATTAAAGGAGCTTCTAGTATAGAAATTCGAAGGATGGCTACACAAAAAGGCTATAGACCACTAGTTGTAGATGGAATTAATAAAGTAATACAAGGCCTTACTACACTAGAAGAACTTAATAAAAAACTAGCCATTTTCTAATAAATTATAATAAGAGGAGAGATACAAATGATACCAATTGAAAAAGTTTTTGATACAGCTATTAGAGAAAATGCATCTGATATACATTTAATATGTGAAAACAAACCTATGCTTAGAATTAAAGGAAGTATTATTCCAATAGAAGATTTAAAAGAGCTAACACCAGAAGACATGTTTGATATTTATGACTATTTTGTACGTGGTAGTATTGAGAAAGACGAGGTATATAAAGAAACAAGAAGATTAGATCTTTCATATGAGTATAAAAAAATTAGATTTCGTGTTAATATATCTTCTTCAGGAGATGTACCAGTACTAACATTAAGGCTAATTCCAAATGTTTTGCCAGCTTTTAAGGACCTAGGATTACCTGATGTTGTTCGACGTATGACCTTTCAAAAACAAGGAGTTATGCTTGTTACTGGAAAGACAAATTCTGGAAAAACAACTACATTAAATGCTCTTATTAATGAGGTAAACGAAAGTCAAAATAGAAAAATTTTAACCTTGGAAAATCCAATTGAATTTAAGCATAAAAGCAAAAGATCTATTATTGTTCAAAAAGAAATTGGAAAAGGCAAAGATGCTATCACATTTAGTGCAGGAGTAAAAAATTCATTAAGAGAAGACTGCGATATATTAGTTATTGGAGAGATTCGAGATAAAGAAACTATGGAAGCTGCTATTGACATGGCAGAATCTGGACATTTAGTTATCGGAACTTTGCACACAAAGTCATGTGCAGAAACAATTGATAGAATTATTAATTTTTATGATGTAAAAGACCAAGCCAGTGTAAAATATTTAGTTTCTGCATTGCTTAAAATGGTTGTATCACAAAGACTATTAAAGTCTGTAAACGGAGATTTGATACTTATTCCAGAAGTTATGATAGTAGATAATATTGTCGCAGGTTGTATTCGAAAAGAAAAGTTTAGTGTATCTGAAATAGAAGATGCAATTCAAACGAATTTAGACAAAGGAAATGTAAGTTTAATCAACTCTTTAGCACAAGCATTTGTAAATGAAAAAATAACATTAGAACAAGCTAAAGCACAAATAGAAGAAAAAAACATAGAAATACTAAATAGGACAATTATGCAATTAAAAATAAAACGATGATATATGAAAAAAATATTGTCCTAAATAGAAACTTTAAAGACAAGCAATATCGTTTTCTGTTATAGAACATTTTATAATAGAAGCAGAATGGAGGAAAAAGTTATGCCTGTATATATGTATAGAGCAATTTCAAAGTCAGGGCAGGTTGTAACCAATAGAGTAGAGGATACAAGTAAATACAATCTAATTAAAAAATTAAAAAGAAATAATTTAACACCTATCTCTGTTGTACAAAGAAAAGGACTAATAGCAAAACAAAATCATAAAAAGCGAAATGCTCGTAACATGGATCGAAGAATAGAAGAAATTATAGCAGGTAATAATCGAGCAAAGAAAAATAAAAATGTTACAATATCGCAAAAACTTAATTTAGCTTTGGCAGGCACAGAGAAAATTACAATAAGAGATGTAATGATATTTACACAAAATTTCTACTTGCTAAAAAAAGCAAATTTTAATAATATCCACGCTTTATCAACTATTATTGAAAGCACAGAAAATCTTACTTTTAGAGCTATTTTAGAAGATATTTTAGCAGGGGTAGAAACTGGTGAAAATATGTACACCACAATGGAATATTATCCAGATATATTTCCATATATATATATAAATATGATTCGTGTTGGAGAACTATCTGGATCACTTATAAACTCTTTGGAACAAGCAGTTAAATATTTAGATGATACAACGACAATTAATAGGAAATTGAAATCTATTTTAGTTCCAAATATTATACAATTTATATTGCTTATCGTTATGCTTTTTGTAGGAACTTTATTTGCAATACCAGCTATTCAAGGAGTCTTTGATTCTCTAGGGACAGATGATACATTACTACCATTAACTCTTTGGTTTGCTGGAGTAGTAGACAATTTAGTTGCATATTGGTATATACCAACATTTATTATTGGAGCTATTGTGCTTGCTATAGTTATGTATGTACATACACCAAAAGGCAAATACAATTTTCACTACTTTAAATATGTAGCCCCTGTATTTGGAAAGCTGATATTTGCTTTAGATTTTTCAAGATTTATAAAAGCGCTTGTTTTAAATTTGCAAAATGGAATGAGAATTCAAGATGCATTAGATGTAAGCAAAAGTGTTGCTAAGAATTATGTTATGCTGTCAATGATAGAGACTGCAATTAATAACACATTAATTGGACAATCTTGGATAGAACCGTTTGAAAACTCTGGACTAGCTAGCCCTATGATTACAGAAATGTTAAAAATAGGTATGCAGACAGATTTAGTAGAAATGATGGAAAAACTAGTAGAATATATGCAAATAGATATAGAAAATATTATAAATAGAATAATGAAAGTTTTACCACAAATTGTGTATGCTATTGTGGGTGTTGTTCTAATATTCTTTGTACTTGTTGTACTAGTACCTTGTATTCAAGTTTATATGGGAACATTCTTATTTTCTGCATATGGATTCTAATCAAAATAAAAGCACGGGAAACCGTGCTTTATTACTATACTAAAAAATAAGGAGGAAAAAATGAAAATAGGAATCGACTTGGGAGGTAGCCATGTTGCTGTTGGCATAGTAGAAAATGGTAAAATACAAAAACATTTAGAAAAAGATATAGTAGAAAAAAGGCAAATAGAAAATGTGTTAGTAGAAGATATTTTAAATCTGATTAAAGCCTTATTAGATAATAATAAACTGGAAGAAAACATAGAAAAAATTGGAATTTCAGCTCCTGGCATTATTCATAATGATACAATTGTAAAAGCAAGTAATTTAAATCTATATAATTTTAATTTAATTTCTAAACTAAAAGAAAATTATCCTAAAACAGAAATTAATATTAGGAATGATGGAAAGTGTGCAGCCGTAGCAGAGAAAAAATATGGCTCTATGCAAAATTATAGTGATTGTATATTTATGAATATAGGAACAGGAATAGGAGGAGCCGTATTTTTAAATTATAAGTTATTGGAGCCTAAAAAAAGCAGTGGATTTGAGATAGGACATATGGTAATACAAAAAGATGGAAAGTTATGTACTTGTGGAAAGAAAGGTTGTTTTGAAGCTTACTGCTCCATAAAAGCCTTGAAAAACCAAGTGCTAGAAGTGTTGGGAAAAGAAGAAAATATAACTGGTAAAGAGCTTTGGAATTTGCTAAAATATAACGATAAGAATGAAAAAATAGAGAATCTGTTGGACGAATATGCAGAAAACTTGGCAACAGGCATTTCAAATCTTATTGACATATTTGAACCAGAAATTATTTGCTTTGGAGGAAGCTTTATACATTATGAATTATGGATAATGGAAAGATTAATGAAAAAATTACAGGAACCAAACCGAATGTTTAGCAGAAGCAAGTTTCCTCAAATGAGTATGGCAGTTCTTAAAAATGAAGCAGGGATTATAGGAGCTGTAGAATAGCAAGGTAGTAGATGAAAGCTAAGAGCATACCTTTCCTATAATACACCTTTTATACTTGATAATTTATGTGCCTTGACAAAATTTAGCATATATAATATAATATTATACAGTTTTAAATGAGATATGAAAAAACAAATATAGTAATAAGAGAAGAAAAATAAATCTTGCAAAAATACTATAGCTGGGGATAGAGATTGAATAAAGAAGGGCTGTAGTAGAAACAAAAAAGCAAGAATAGTGTTTTGTTCTACAGGATAAGTTTTCGGGTAAAAACATAAGCAATTTGTTTGTAGAATGAAACATATGAAGTATTATTTAATAGTAAAAGTGCCCTTTTTTATACAGTAGGGATAGTTTATTATGGCATTTATTAAAAGTAAAGGGTATTTTTGTGTTTTCATATGAATTTAAATAAAATTCTATAAATTTGAGAAAGTATTTTAAGGTAAGCTCGTGACCAAAAATTAAACAAATATATAGAAAATTACAAGTAAAGAAGGAGATTAGAAAATGGAAAACGAGAAGAACTCAAGAGAAAGAATGCATAAAGCAAATAATAAGCATGAAACTAAGGAGGTCAAAGAAAAAAGGTTGCCAAGACAAAACAGAAAATCTGAACATAAAAAGGCAAATTCTAAAAGAATAGAATTTAAAAAAGAAAATGTTAAAATTATTCCTTTAGGTGGACTTTTGGAAATAGGAAAAAATATGACAGTATTTGAATATGAAAATGAGATGATTATTGTTGACTGTGGTATTGCATTTCCAGAAGATGATATGCTTGGAATCGATTTAGTAATTCCAGATATGACATATTTAGAAAAAAACAAAGAAAAAATTAAGGGATTAATTATTACACATGGACATGAAGACCATATTGGAGCTATTCCATATTTACTAAAACAAATAAATATACCAATTTATACAACAAGATTAACAGCAGGATTAATTGAAGGAAAATTAGAAGAACATAAACTTTTAAGAAGTACGAAAATAAAAATAGTTGAGCAAGGACAAACAATTACATTAGGAAAATTTAAAGTAGAATTTATTAGAAGTTGCCATAGTATTCCAGATGCAGTAATTTTAGCAATTCAAACACCAGCAGGAATTATTATACATACAGGAGATTTTAAAGTTGATTATACACCAATTGATGGCCAAAGAATGAATTTAGGAAGACTTGCAGAATTGGGAAATAAAGGTGTACTTGCGCTTATGTCAGATAGTACAAACTCAGAAAGAAAAGGATACACAATGTCAGAGAGTTCAGTTGGAGAGGTACTAGATAAATTATTTATTAATTGTACAAAAAGAATTGTTGTAGCCACTTTTGCTTCAAATGTTCATAGAGTACAACAAATTGTAAATTCAGCTGTAAAATATAATCGTAAAGTTGCTGTATGTGGTAGAAGTATGATTAACATGATTGAAAAATCAAGAGAATTAGGATACATGGATGTCCCAGAAAATGTATTTATCGACATAGATAGGATTAAATCTTATCCGGATGATCAATTAGTTATTATTACAACAGGAAGCCAAGGAGAAGCAATGTCTGCTCTAACAAGAATGGCAGCAGGAGATCATAGAAAAGTAGAAATTACACCAAATGATTTAATTATTATTTCTGCTACTCCAATTCCAGGGAATGAAAAATTAGTTTCTAAGGTTATTGATGATTTAATGAAAATCGGAGCAGAAGTTGTATATAGCTCTTTGGCAGATATCCACGTATCTGGGCACGCATGCCAAGAGGAGCAGAAATTAATGCTATCTTTAGTTAGACCAAAATATTTTATTCCAGTACATGGAGAATATAGACAGTTAGTATGCCATGCAGAGACTGCAAAAAAAATGGGGATTGAAACAGAAAACATTTTTATGCTTACAAATGGAAGAGTATTAGAGCTTAATGAAGATATTGGAAGATTAACTGGAACAGTACCATTTGGAAGAGTTCTGGTTGATGGACTCGGTGTTGGAGATGTAGGAAATATCGTTCTAAGAGATAGACAACATTTATCACAAGATGGTCTAATTATTATTGTGTTAGCAATGGATACAACAACAGGAGAGGTAACATCAGGCCCAGACGTTATTTCAAGAGGATTTGTATATGTAAAAGAATCTGAAAATTTAATGGATGAGGTAAAAAGAGTAGTAAGAGAAGAAATTGCAAAATGTGAGGAAAAAAATATAACAGATTGGACAACAATAAAAACAGCTTTAAAGGAAAATCTAAGGGAATATGTATATCAAAAAACAAAACGTAATCCTATGATTTTACCAATTATTATGGATGTATAAAAATTTGAAAGGAAATGAATATGAAAAAAGAAGAATTGGAAGCACTTACAAAAGAATTTTTAATAAGAAAAATAAAAGCAGGAAAACCTATAACAACAGGGAATATCAACTCCACTTATTTAATTGAAGGAGAACAAGAGAAAAAATATATATTACAAAGAATTAATAAAACTGTTTTTACAAAACCAGAAGAAGTTATGCAAAATATAAGAAGAGTAAGCAGGTATTTAGAAAGACAAGTTCTACAAGAAGGGGGAGATCCATCAAGAGAAGTGCTACATCCAATATCAACTTTAAATGGGACAAGTTTTGTTATTGATGAAAATGGGGAATATTGGCGTATGTATGATTGCATTGAAGGAGCAAGGACATATGACACTATTGACAGTCCGGAAACGTTTTATAAAGTGGGAAAAGCTTTTGGAAGATTTCAAAATAGATTATCAGAATTTCCTATAGAAACACTTCATGAAGCAATTCCAGACTTCCATAATACTCCAAAAAGATTTACAGATTTCGAATTAGCTATTTTAGCAGATAAAGCAGGTAGACTACAAGCAATTAAAGGTAATAAAAATGCTCCATTAAAACAAGCCATTGATTATTTGCTTAGTCAAAAAGAAGATTGTAGATATATAGTCCTAGGAAAGAAAACAGGTAGCTTACCTGTACGAGTAACTCATAACGACACTAAAATTAATAATGTTATGATTGATGATAAAACTGGAGAAGCAATATGTGTTATTGACTTAGATACAGTCGGACCAGACTCTATATTAGTTGACTATGGAGATGCAATTCGTTCAGGATGTAATAAAGCTGGTGAAGAAGCAGAACATGCAGAAGATGTAAAGATGGACTTGGAATTATATAGAGCCTTTACACAAGGTTTTATGCAAGAAGTGAAAGATTTGAATTCTAAAGAAATAGAAGGATTAGTAATTGCTCCAAGAATTATAACAATAGAACAAGGAATGAGATTTTTAACAGACTATCTAAATGGAGATACTTATTTTAAATTAAAACCTAATCAACCGGCAGATTTTAACTTTACAAGAGCAATAAATCAGATTCAACTAGCTAAGGATATGAAGCAAAAAGAAGAGCAAATGAAACATATTGTTAAAGAAATGCTTCAGGAAAAAGAGTTGAAAGATGATGGATTAGAAAGATAAAAATATTTTTATAAGGGGGAAAAATATGGATTATAAAGATTTGGCAAATTTAATATTTCCAGAGGCGAAGGATATTAGTTACTATGAAGAAAAATATCCAGAAAGAAATTTAGGAGAAGGAGCAATTGTAACAAGATTTGCTCCAAGTCCAACTGGATTTGTTCATATTGGACACCTATTTCAAGCGCTAGTTGCAAGGAAAGTAGCAAAGCAAACAGGAGGAGTATTTTTTCTAAGAATTGAAGATACAGATCAGAAAAGAGAAGTAGAAAATGCAATAACTGGAATTATTAATTCTCTTAGAGATTTCGATATAAACTTTGATGAGGGAATGGTAGATGAGAAAAATGAAAAGGGTATTTATGGACCATATAAGCAAAGTGAAAGAAAAGAAATTTATCAAAGCTATGCTAAATATTTGCTAGAGCAAGGAAAAGCTTATCCATGCTTCTGTACCCCAGAAGAATTAGAGGAAATTAGAGCAAAACAGGAAGCTGCTAAAATAAGAACAGGGTATTATGGAGTTTGGGCAAAATATAGAACTTTTCCACTAAATGAAGCTATGGAGAAGATAAAAAATGGAGAAAAATACATTATACGTTTTAAATCTATGGGAAATGAGGAGAAAAAAGTAAAACATCATGATTTAATTAGAGGAAATATAGACTTTCCAGAAAATGATCAAGACATTGTTATTATTAAATCAGATGGATTACCAACATATCATTTTGCTCATGCAGTAGATGATCATTTAATGCGAACTAATTTAGTTGTTCGCGGTGATGAATGGCTGTCTTCACTTCCTCTTCACATTGACTTATTTAGAAGTTTAGGATTTAAAATGCCTAAATACGCACATATTTCTCCTATTATGAAAGATGATAATGGAAATAAAAGGAAGATTAGTAAAAGAAAAGATCCTGAGGCAGCAGTAAGCTATTATCATGAAGAAGGAATTCCAGAAGAAGCGGTAAAAGAATATTTATTTAACATTGCTAATTCTAATTTTGAAAGTTGGAGAAGAGCCAACAAAGAAGCTAGTTTAGATAATTTTACTCTTGCTTTAAATAAAATGAGTGTAAGTGGAGCTTTATTTGACATGGTTAAACTATTAGATATTTCTAAAACAGTTATTTCTAAATATACAGCAGAAGAAGTTTATAAAGCTTGTATTAATTGGGCAGAAAGGTATAATATAGAACTAAAAGAACTGTTAGAAAAAGACAGTGAATATGCAAAAAAAGTACTTGGAATTGAAAGAGGCAATATAAAACCAAGGAAAGATATTGCTAAGTGGTCTGATGTGTTTAATAGTATTTCTTATATGTACGATGAAGAATTTTGTATAGAAAAATATCAATTTCAAAAAATAGATAGTAAAGAAGAAATACAAAAAATCATTACTAAATATTTGGAAAAATATTTTTCATATACAGATGATAAGCAAACATGGTTTGATAAAATAAAAGACTTGGCAGAAGAAATGGGATATGCAAGAGAAACAAAGCAATATAAATCAGAACCAGAGAAATATAAAGGACATGTGGGAGATATTAGTATGGTCTTAAGAGTGGCTATTACTGGTAGACAAAATACTCCAGACTTATATGAAATTATGCAAGTACTAGGGGAAGAGAGAACAAAACAGCGATTAATAACATGTATAGAAAAAATTTAGATTAAGGATAATAGAAATGGAATATCAGGTAGGAGATATAGTTAAATTAAGAAAAAAGCATCCATGTGGAAGTGAGCTTTGGGAAATAACTAGAGTAGGAGTAGATTTTAAATTAAAATGTATGGGATGCTCACATGTAATTATGATAGAAAGGCAAAAAGCATTAAAAATGATAAAAGCAAAAGAAAACTTGACATAACATTGACAAATTGATATAATAAACACATGCACTTGAGAGTGCAAATATTTATGATGGAGGGATTAGCTGTGGAAGAAAAACGGGTAGTTCCAATGGACGTTTCTGAGGCTTTGTTCAAGAGAGGTGCTTTTAGCATACTTCAAGGCGGAAATGGTGGCGTAGCATTCAAAGAAGAAGATAAGCTAACTTCGATTGAAAAGAAGCGTCTGACAGAAGATTTTGGAATTGACTTTGATAAAGAAGTTCAATCTCCAATTCTCATGGAATGGCTGAAGTACAGACCGTTTGACTTAGAGAGGTCAAAAGAGTTTATAGAATCCATCTAATCTCTCGACTAAAATAGACCGATTACTTTTTAGTAATTCGGTCTATTTTAAATACTTTTCTATTTCAATCCATGCATTCTCCACATAAATTTTTCTCTCAGCAGAAAATGGGAGAAATACTATATCATGCATTGGATTAAGAAAGTCGCATATTTCTTGTACAGCTTTATTTACTTTGGTAATAGCGATTTTATCTGCTTTATTTGTAATTACAAAAAATGGAAAATTATTATCTATTAAAAATCGATACATGAGTCTATCATTTTCTGTTGGCTTGTGACGTATATCTAATAGTAAGACAATACAAGAAATGTACTTACTTTTAGATAAATATTCTTCAATAAAATGTCCCACTTTAAGTTGCTCTGATTTAGACATTTCACTATAACCATATCCAGGTAAATCTACAAAATAAAACTGTTCATCAATATTATAGAAATTAATTTGTCTAGTTTTTCCTGGAGTGTTGCTAGTTCTAGCAATGGATTTTCGATTAAGCATGGTATTTATAAAAGATGATTTACCAACATTTGATTTTCCAACTAAAACAATTTCTGGCAATCCATTATGAGGATATTGCTTAGGGCTGACTGCTGAAATTTCAAATCTAGGGTTTTTTACTATCATAAATTCTCCTCTTTATTTTATAAAAAATTTATATTGCATTAATTCTTTTGCATTATATATTTCTTTCATTTTTTCTGTAATATCATTAGTAGAATAAATTTTTCCATTTTCATCTAAAGAAATACTTCTATTTGATGCACTTAAAATATTTTTTGTTGTATCTAACCATTCATAATATTTTTCATTTTTTATATCTAACTTATTTACTATACTATTTAATAATACATCAACACCACTATATTCTGATATATTCATAATTTTTATATCATAATTAGAAAGTATTAAACATTGGGTATTATATTTTCTATATACATTTAATAATTCATCATTTGTATTAAAATAATCCAAATGATTTATAACATTTTGATAATCTGATGTATATAAATATGGTAAATGATCTCCTAAGAATAAAAGTATTGTTGGTTCATTATAATTATTTATATATTCATATAATTTTCCAAGTGCTTTATCAGAATTATATATTCCTTGTGAGTATGCAAGTAATGTATCATTCATACTATTACTTAAATTACTTTTAGTAATCGAGATATCATAATCAGAATATTTATTTTTAGAATATGGCATATGTGACTCTATTGTTTCTAAAACATAAAATAATGGTGTATCTTTTGATTTGTTTTCTAATTCTTCTATAATTGTATTTATACAATAATCATCTGTTATTTCTTTACAATTTTTGTTTTCAGAAAGTTCTATATATTCATCAAATCCCATTTTTAAAAATGCCTTTTCCGAATTATAATAATCTTTTCCAAAAACAATTTTTGAATAATATCCATTATTATTTAAAACTTTCACAAGTGATGGTATATTTTCACTATTTTTCCTAGAATATAGCGACATTATTGGAATATATCCTCTTGGAAAATAATTCATACTTCCACCAGTTAATAACTCAAAAGCTACATTTTCAGACATTCCACCATAAGTTGGTGAAACTAAATTTATAAATTTTCCTTTTCCTTTTAAAGTATTAAAATTTTTTGTTATTTCTGTATTAAAATCAATTTCTTCTAATTGATCAACATCCCAAAAAGATTCTGAAAATACAATAATAATATTAGGCTTTCCACATTTTTCATTTTCAGCAACACTTGAATTTAAAATTTCATTTAATTTATTTTCATCATAATTATTTGGTTCTACAAATATATTATTTAAATATGTTCCATACATCCCATTTATTAGATTATTTCTGTAATAATATGTAGCACTTGTTGTATAAGAATTAAAATCAGCATAATTATCAGTATCGAAAAATATTTTTAAATAAAAATTTTTAGTATAACTATTAGGGAAAAAAAGCAAAAATAGTAGTATTACATCAATTATAATTATTGATATTCTAGTCTTTTTGCTTTTTATTTCTAAGCTATATTTACAACTAAAAAATATAATTATAAGTAATATTATTATATAAACTCCAAATCCTGCTACTAATCTTATAGTAAATTCAAAAGATATATTATTTGTTGCAAGTTCTAATAAATCTCCTACTTTTCCTACAAATTTTATATCTGAAAAATATATCGGTTCACCTGTATATAAAATTTTTAATTGATTTACTAAGTTTAATATCAGTATTAAAACACAAGACACTACTGTAGCTATTGATGATTTTTTAAAAATTGCTAATATTAAACTATATATTATTACTCCAAAAAGCATTGTAAATAATATTGTATTATTTACAATATTGTAGTTTCCAAAAGTATATATTTTAAAAAACATATCTGCTAAAACAAATAAACTCAGGGACATAAAAGTTACGATAATTACACTTTTTATTGATTTGCCTAAATCAATTTTATTTATTTTTACTTCTTTTGAAGTATTTGGTTTTTCTTCTACTTCTGCATTCAATTTTCATTTTATCCTTTATTTTCTTTTTATTTCTTTTATTCCACCCATATATGTCCATAAAACTTTTGGGATTTTTATGCTTCCATTTTCTTGGTAATTATTTTCTAAAACTGCGATCAATCCTCTAGGGCTAGCTACTACGGTATTATTTAAAGTTGCCACTAAATAATTTCCTTTTTCACCTTTTGCACGAATAGATAATCTTCTGGATTGTGCATCTCCTAAAGTTGAACAACTTCCAACTTCAAAGTATTTTTGTTGACGTGGACTCCATGCTTCAATATCACATGATTTTACTTTTAAATCAGCTAAATCTCCACTGCAACATTCTAAAGTCCTCACTGGAACATCTAAACTTCTAAAAAATTCAACTGTATAACTCCACATTTTATTGTACCATTCCATTTGATCTTCTGGCTTACAAAGAACTATCATTTCTTGCTTTTCAAACTGATGTACTCTATATAATCCTCTTTCTTCTATTCCATGAGCACCAACTTCTTTTCTAAAACATGGAGAATATCCAGTAATTGCTATTGGTAAATCTTGTTCTTTCACTATTTGACCCTTAAATCTTCCAATCATGGAATGCTCACTTGTGCCAATTAAATAAAGATCTTCTCCTTCTATTTTATACATCATTGCTTCTAACTCTTCAAAACTCATAACTCCATTTACAACATCAGACCTTATCATAAAAGGTGGTATGCAATATGTGAAACCTTTATCTATCATAAAATCTCTAGCATATGCAATCATCGCTTCGTGAAGTCTTGCAATATCACCAAGTAAGAAATAAAATCCATTTCCACTTGTTCTTCCAGCACTTTCTTTATCTAAACCATTAAAGCTTTCTATTATATCCGCGTGATGTGGAATTTCATAAGAAGGAACAATTGGATCACCAAATTTTTCTACTTCTACATTCTGAGTATCATCTTTTCCAATAGGAACAGAAGGATCAATTATATTTGGGATTTTTAGCATAATGTTACGAGTATTAGAAGAATATTGCTCTTCGAGTTTCTCATTTTCTTCTAATTCTGCATTAATTTGATTTACTTGCAATTTAATTTTTTCGGCATCTTCTTTTTTACCTTCACGCATAAGAAGACCAATTTGTGAACTTAAGCTGTTACGAGTTGCTCTTAATTCATCTCCTTTGAGCTTTAGCCCACGACTTTTTTTATCTAATTCTAATACTTCGTCAACAAGAGGCAATTTATAATCTTGAAATTTTTTCTTTATATTTTCTTTTACAGCCTCTGGATTTTCTCTTAAAAATTTGATATCAATCATGCGTTTTAACCTCCAATTTATAACATTTTTGTAAGGAATATAATTAGTTTACTATAATTTGTGTGATTTTGCAAGAAATAACACAAAAATAGAGAAAAACTTTAATATTTGGTATGTAAAATAATGAAAATATGGACATAATAGAATAAAGATAGATATTGAAGTTTTATAATTATTCCGTAGATAGGTTTGTAACAGAAGAAAGAAAGTGATAAAAGTGAAAATAGAGATTGCAAAACTATTAATATATTCTTTACTTATAGTAATGATTGCAAAATATGTATTAGTATATTTGCTTAGAAGAATTGCAGAAACTTTAAACTTAGAAGCTAGAACAATAGGAAAAATTGCTGGTTTTGCTACATCCATTCCAGAAATCTTAACAGTTTCATTTTCAACAGCAACAGGATTAGTTGGTGCAAGCATATTTAATATACTTAGTTCAAATATTATTAATACAATACAATATATTTTTTCAATTATAATAAATAAAAATAGAAAAATATTGAAAAATACAGCAATAAAAATAGACGTGTTTTTAAGTATTCTTACAATTTTAATTCCTATTATTTTAATTGCTCTTAATATAGAAATGGAAATATTTTTAGTACCACTTTTTTTAACTTTTTTAATTGCCTTTAATATTATTAACAGAAATATGCATAGGAAATACTTAAAAAAATTTGAAATTCAAATAGAAGAAAAAAGAGAAAATGGAAAAACAAAAAACAAAAAAAGGAAAACAACTTTTTATGGAATTGGACTTCTAATAATTGGATTTGTATTATTTTTAATAGGTGATAAACTTAGTATTGTACTCGAAAATTTGTGTAATGTTTTTTCAACACCTGAATGGGTTATTGGGATTATGCTAGGGTTTATAACATCTCTTCCGGAATTAATTACTTTTTTTGAAGCTCAAAGGCATCATGCTAAAAAAGAAAATGAAGAATTAGGAGTTATAGAAGCCACTAACAATTTATTATCATCTAATATGACTTGTTTATTTATTGTACAAAGTATAGGAATTTTAATTTATGCTATGATATATTAAAAGACGATTTTTCATAACATTTAAGACAAAAGCCGTCACAGATGTGACGGCTTTCTAGGGGTTAAGCTTTCTTAAACACTATCACCCCGCTCACATTACTAGCGGTTGTACAGCTCGCAATGTGAGAAAGGCGGTCGATGAACTGCTTCCGGGTGACACCACTCTTGAAACCATCAATGAAGATGGTTCCAGGATGATTGTGAGGATATACTGGATGAATACAGTATTTTGCCACCAAATTCTCAATTTGGCGTTTGAAATGCTGATCCTCCAAGGCACTTCCAAAGCAAAGAGAGATACCACAATGATTCGAACAGTCACGCATTAGAAAACCCCCTTTTTAATTATTATTGGCAAAGCCAATTAAATATAGTATACTACGATTTACATAAAAATGCAAGGACTTATGAATAAAATTAGGACATGCGAATATAATAATATTAACAAATTTTAGAAGTAAAGGAGAAATTATTATATGGATACAGAATATGTAAAAGAAACAAATAAAACAGAAGCACAAAAAGATAGAGAATTAATTCAAAGTTTAGTCAGAACAAAAATGGAATTACAAACTGCAACAAAGAATTTTGAGCAAGCAGAAGAGGAGCTAATTGATTATTACACATATCAAATTAAAGCCAATAAATCTAAGTTAGATTATTTAGTAAAAAAGGCTAAAAAAAGAAGAATTGTTTTAGATATGATTAATGCAATTGAATATATGCAAGAGGTAGGATAATATGAATATAGTAAAATATGGAGGCAAGTATGGATACTAATGGAGCAATTACATTCTTGACCTGTATTATAATGCTGTTCCTAGTTGGCAAGATATTTATTTTACCAATGAAGAGTATAATAAAATTAATATTGAATTCTATTATAGGGGCAGTAATTATATACATAATTAATAAAATAGGGGCGATTTGGGGATTTTATATAGGCTTAAATTGGATTACATCGATTTTTGTAGGGGTATTGGGCATACCTGGAGCCATTTTACTTATTATTTTAAAGATCTTTTTAGGAGAATAAAAACCCCCTGAATAAATTTTCAGGGGATATTTATCATCATTTTAAATAGTCTAATTTGTAAAGCAAATGCATATGTTTTATAACTTTATTCTACAGTAACTGATTTAGCCAAATTTCTTGGCTTATCAACATCTAATCCTTTTGCTTTAGAAACATAATAAGCAAAAAGCTGTAAAGGTATAACTGAAAGAATAGGGGAAATTAAAGGATTAATGCTAGGAATTCTTAAGCAAAAATCGTAATTATCTCCCTGGATATCTTGGTTAGTAATAATCATGGTTTTAGCACCACGAGTAATAACTTCCTGAATATTACTAATTGATTTCTCCACTAACAATGGATTAGTAATAATTGAAATAACAGTAACATCATTTTCAATTAAAGCAATTGGGCCATGTTTTAATTCACCAGATGCATAAGCTTCTGAATGTACATAAGAAATTTCTTTTAATTTTAAGGAACCTTCTAAAGATACAGAATAATCTAAGCCACGACCTAGGAAAAACATATCTTTTTCTTGAAAAACTTTTTCTGCAAAACTCTTAATATCTTCAGAGCTATCTAAAATAGTTTTTACTTTATCTGGTAATGACAAAATATCTTTTTTAAGTTCTTGTATAAGACCCTTATTAGAACTTTCCAATGTTTCGGCAAAGTAAATTGATAGAAGTGATACTAGAGTAATTTGAGAAGTATAGGCTTTAGTAGAGGCAACTGCAATTTCTGGACCTGCATGAGTGTAAATACAATGATCAGCTTCTCTAGTAATAGAACTTCCCACTACATTGGAGATAGCAAGCGTTTTTGCACCTCTTGCACGAGCTAGTTTAAGAGCAGCAATTGTATCTGCTGTTTCACCAGATTGAGTAATAAAAATAGCAAGAGTTTTATCATTAATAATAGGGTTCCTATAACGAAATTCAGAGGCAATATCTACTTCTGTAGGAATATTACATAAATTTTCTAATAAAGCTTTTCCTACAAGACCAGCATGCATAGCTGTACCACAGGCAACAATATATATCTTTTGCAAATTACTTAAATATTCTTTTGAAAAGCTTAAATCATCAAAAACAACAGGGGTATGTGAATCTGTTAGCCTAGAACCAATAGTTTCACGAATTGACTTTGGCTGTTCATGAATTTCTTTTAACATGTAATCTTCATATCCGTCTTTTTCAGCAGCAGAAGCATCCCATTCAATATTTTTTAAATCTTTTTCAATTGGTACTAAATTTCGATCATAAAATTTAGCAGAATCATCAAAAATTTCTACATATTCATTATCATTTAAAAGGTAAAAATTCTTGGTATAAGAAAGAATTGCTGGTATGTCTGAACTAATATAATTTTCTTTTTCTCCACAACCAATTACAAGAGGACTATCTTTACGAGTCACAATAATGCGGTCTGGGTGAAGTGAAGAAATAATTTCAAGTGCATAACTTCCAACTAAGTCATCACAAGCCTTTTTTACTGCTTGTAAGAATTTTTTATCATTTTCACAGGTTAATTGTTTATAATAATAATGAATTAAATTTGGTACAACTTCAGAATCTGTTTCAGATAAAAAATTGTATCCTTGTTTTGTCAAAAAATTTCTAAGTTCGTGATAATTCTCAATAATACCATTATGAACAACAGAAAATGTTTTGCTATTATCCATATGAGGGTGAGAATTACAATTAGCAGGCTTTCCATGAGTCGCCCATCTAGTATGAGCAATTCCTACATGACCATTTAAAGAATCAATTTCTTTAATATCATTTAATGAATTAACTCTTCCTTTACTTTTTATATTTGAAATTCCGTCATTCTCTAAAGTAGAAATACCAGCAGAGTCATATCCTCTATATTCTAGTTTTAAAAGACCATTTAATAATATAGGTTTTGCTGGCTTGTAACCTATATATCCTACAATTCCACACATAAAATGCGTTCCTCCTTAAAGTTTTATTTGATGGAATTTTAAAAGTATAGTTAAGTGTTGCTATTTTTGTTCTAATATTACTACTAGTTTTTTGAATAACAACTAATGACATTAACCATTGCCATAGAGCATCCGCCGAAAAATCGATAAACTCTAACCTCGTCAACAAAATACTTTGTTCAGGCGCTAAAAACAAAAACTCCTTTCTTTTTAAATTTTTATACTTTTAAAATCATACTATAATATATTACTACATAAAGAAAAAAGAAGCAAGTCCGTCTTATGTAAAAAATGAATTTGGGTGTTATACATACATAACAATTGAAACTTAACGTAAAACATAGTATAATAAAAAAAATAAATATTATAAGGGGCAAAAATGTTTGATATAGAAACAGAACTTAAAAAACTTCCTGGAAAGCCAGGAGTTTATATAATGAGAGATAAAAATGATAATATATTATATGTAGGGAAAGCGATTTCTTTAAAAAACAGAGTAAGACAATATTTCCGAAAAAACAATAAAACAGCTAGAATAGAAAAAATGGTTTCATTGATAGATCATTTTGAATATATTGTAACAGATAATGAAGCAGAAGCTTTAATATTAGAATGCAATTTGATTAAAGAAAACAGACCAAAATTCAATGTACTTTTAAAAGATGATAAAACTTATCCTTATATAAAAATTGATGTAAAATCAGATTTCCCTAATGTTGTTATTACAAGAACAATCAAAAACGATGGCTCAAAATATTTAGGACCATATGCTAATGCCGGAGCTGCTAAAGAAATGGTAGATTTTATAAAGCAGAGATTTCAAATAAGACAATGCAAAAATTTCAAATCAAATCAAAGAGCATGCTTGAATTATCACATAAAAAGATGTTTAGCACCATGTGTTGGTTATGTGAGCAAAGAAGAATATAGAGAACTAATTAATCAAATTATTCTTTTACTTGAAGGAAAAACAGGAACAATTGTAAAAAAATTGGAAGAAGAAATAGAAGAAGCAGCAGAAAAACAGGAATATGAAAAAGCAGCTATACTTAGGGATAAGAAAATAGCTATAGAAACTATGGGGCAAAAACAAAAGGTTTCCAACATAAATGAAAATGAGATTGATGTAATAGGGCTAGCAAAAAATGAACTGACAGTTTGTATAGAAATATTTTTTGTAAGAAATAGTAAAATGATTGGGCGTGAGCATTATTTTTTTAATGATTTGACTGACATGAGTAATCAAGAGATTTTAGCAGGATTTATAAAACAATATTATATGGAAAAACAAAATATTCCAAGTAAGATTATGATTAGGGAAGAATTAGAAGAAAAAAATGTATTAATAGAATGGTTAAGCAATCTAGCAAATCACAAAGTGGAACTAAAGCATCCCCAAAAAGGAGAAAAACTACGATTTGTAGAAATGGCAGAAAGAAATGCTAAAATCACATTAGACAATAAAGATAAAGAAAAAATTGATATTGTATTAGAATTAAAGGAAATCTTAAATTTGAAAAATTTGCCCCAAAAAATAGAAATATTTGATATTTCAAATATTTCAGGTAGTTTTATGGTGGCTGGCATGTGTGTGGCTGAAAACGGAATTATTAAAAGAAATTTATCTAGACGTTTTAGGATAAAAACAGTTTTTACTCAAGATGATCCTAGATGTATGGAAGAAGTAGTAGAAAGAAGACTGAAACATTCTATAGAAGGCAAAAGTAGTGGATTTGGTAGATTGCCAGATTTGCTTTTGGCAGATGGTGGAATTACTCAAATTAATGCAATGAAACAAGCTGTGAAAAATTGCAACTTAGAAATTCCTGTTTACGGAATGGTAAAAGATGAAAAGCACAGGACAAGAGCTTTAATGGATGAAAGCAAAAACGAAATACCAGTTTCAGAAGAATTATTCTTATTTTTAACTAGTTTTCAAGATGAAGTTCATAAAACAGCAATAGAATACCATAGAAAGTTACGTGAAAAAGAAATAACAAAATCTAGTTTGGATGAAATTTACGGAGTTGGAGAGAAGAAAAAACAGGCATTACTAAAAAAATTTGGTTCAGTAGAGAAAATAAAAGAAGCAAATTTGAAAGAATTAATGCAGGTAAATGGAATTAATAAGGCATTAGCAGAGAAAATAAAAGCCTCTCTATAACATTGCTAATTGTGGAAACGAGTTGAATTTAGTTGAAATAAGTCATACGATTATGGTAATATAATAATAGATTCTCGCATATATATGAAGTAAGGAAGAGATTTTGGCAAAAATAAAATATATAAGCGGGAGGAATTTTAGTATGGAATATACAGATGAAAAAATTTTGAACATAAAATATAATCCGAAAAAAAATTTAATTGAGATTGGACAAGCTCATAAATGGGAGTGGGTTAAAAAAAATAAAATTTTTTTAGGGATTTGTCGGAATAACTATACTTGCTATAATGATAGAATATTTATTATTAGTAAAGTTTATTCAGCTATGTAGATTTATTTAGAAAGGAGAACGGTTAGTAAAATCTAATTTAAAGGAATAAATATGGAAATATTAGTAGGAAAAACAGCTGGATTTTGTGCAGGAGTAATTAATGCAGTAAGTAAAACAGAAGCTGAATTAGAAAAAAAACAAAAATTATATTGCTTAGGAGAATTAACTCATAACTCTGTAGTAATGAATGAACTAAAACAAAAAGGCTTAGATGTAGTAGAACAATTAGAAGATGTACCTAGCGGAGAAAATGTTATTATAAGAGCACATGGAGTTCCACCGGAGGTTTATGAGCAAGCAAAACACAAAAATATAAATTTGATAGATTTAACATGCCCAAAAGTTTTGAAAATACATAAGCAAGTGGAAGATTATGTTAAAAATAGATACTTTCTATTTTTAACAGGGAAAAAAAATCATCCAGAAGTTGTAGGAATTTGCGGATATGGAAAAGAACAGCTAATTGTAATAGAAAGCTTAGAAGATATAGAAGAGGCTATAAGGAAAATGAAAAAAAACAGAAAAGTTGCTCTAATTTCACAGACTACTTTTTCTATGGAAAAATTTGAACAAATAGCACGTGCACTAAAAGAGAAAATTGCAAATATAGAAATTAATAATACAATTTGTATGGCAACTAAAATTAGGCAGGAAGAAACAGAAAAAATTTCAAAAGAAGTAAGTGCAATGATAATTATTGGTGGAAAGAACAGTTCTAATACCAAAAAGCTTTATGAAATAGCTTGTAAAAATTGTGAAAATGTATATCTGATAGAAACTAAAGATGAACTGAACTTAGAGCAAATGCAAAGATTTGAAAAAATAGGAATTATGGCAGGAGCATCTACACCAAGGAAAAGCATTGAAGAAGCGGTAAAAAGTATAGAAATGTGTTCTGTATAAATGGAGGAACAGAAATGAATATAGCAAATGAATGGAAAGATTATGAAATATTAGATATGGCAAATGGAGAAAAATTAGAACGTTGGGGAAATATAAAACTAATAAGGCCAGATCCACAAATTATTTGGAAAGAAAAACAATTTCCAAAAGAATGGGAAAAATTAAATGCTGTATATCATAGAAGTAATTCAGGAGGAGGTCATTGGGAATATATAACACAATTACCAAATGATTGGCAAATTAAATATAAAAACTTAAGATTTCACATTAAACCAATGAATTTTAAACATACTGGACTATTTCCAGAGCAAGCAGTCAACTGGGATTGGATGATAGAGAAAATAAAAAACGCGAAAAGAGAAGTTAAGGTACTTAACCTTTTTGCTTATACGGGTGGAGCAACTGTTGCTTGCCTTTGTGCAGGAGCTTCTGTTTGTCATGTGGATAGCTCCAAAGGGATGACTAACTGGGCAAAAGAAAATGTAGAAGCCTCTGGACTAAAAGATAGAAAAGTGCGATATATTGTAGATGATGTTATTAAATTTGTACAAAGAGAAATTAGAAGGGGAAACAAATATGATGCGATTATTATGGATCCACCATCTTATGGAAGAGGAACAAATGGAGAAGTGTGGCAATTTGAAGAAAATATTGCAGACTTAGTGAATTTGTGTATTAAGATTTTAACAGATAAACCACTATTTCTCTTGATTAACTCATATACAACGGGGATTTCTTCTGTAGTTTTGAAAAATATATTACAGATAGAAACAAGAAGAATACATGGGGGTAAAATAAGTTCTGGAGAGATAGGACTTCCAATGAAAAATTCAAATTTAGTATTACCATGTGGAATTTTCGGAAGGTGGGAGAACAACGAATAAATATGAACAAAATTAAAGTAATTTATGAAGACAATCACATTATTGTTGTAGAAAAACCAGTTAATGTTCCATCTCAATCAGATAAAACAGGAGACATGGATGTATTATCTATGATAAAAGAGTACTTGAAAGAAAAATACCATAAGTCAGGGAATGTTTATTTAGGATTAATTCATAGATTAGATAGACCTGTTGGAGGGGTTATGGTATATGCCAAAACTTCTAAAGCAGCTGCACGTTTGAGTGAACAAGTACGAGAAAAAATGATGGAAAAGAAATACCTATCTATTGTAGATGGAAAAATGGAAAAAGAATCCAGTATACTTGAAGATTATTTATGGAAAAATGAAAGTACAAATTTAAGCAAGGTGGTAAAAGAAGGAACTAAAAATGCAAAATATGCTAAATTAGAATATAAGGTAATAAAATATGAAAAAGAAATTGATTTGTCTGTATTAGAAATAAAACTATATACAGGGAGACACCATCAAATACGTGTACAATTTTCTTCTAGAAACCATAGCATATATGGAGACCAAAAATATGGAACTAGGGGGAGGGGAAAACAAATTGCTTTATGGGCATATGAACTTTCCTTTGAACATCCAACAACAAAAAAAAGATTAACTTTTAAAGCTGTTCCGGAAAAGATTGGAAGCTGGAAAATACTAGAGAACACAGATATTGATAAAATGTGAAAATTATGTGAATTTTAGCACTCGCCTATTGACATTGCTAAAATAAGGTGTATAATTAGTTCATAAAAAGATAAAAGTACTTTTAATCTAATATATGTGCTACCTAAGATGGTGTCAACACATACAAATAAAAAAGGAGTGATTTTTATGATGATGATACCAAGAAGAAATGAGTTTGATTTGTGGGATGAAATATTCCATGATCCATTTTTTAGAGGAGGAGAAAGCAAACTAATGAAAACAGATATCAAGGAGAAAAAAGATAATTATCTAATTGATATCGATTTACCAGGATATGAAAAAGACGATATAAAAATAGACATAGAAGATGGATACTTAACTATTCATGCAACTATGAATAAAAACGTAGATGAAAAAGAAGAAGGCAAATATGTACGTAAAGAAAGATACGTAGGAGAATGCTCAAGAAGCTTTTATGTAGGAGAGAATATAACAGAAGAAGATATAAAGGCAAAATTTAAAAACGGAACATTAACTATTGAAGTGCCAAAAATGGAAAACAAAAAGCTCCCAAAAGAAAAAAAATATATTCCAATTGATGAATAATTTATAAAATAGAGTGAAGGAATTAATTTTATGGAAAAAGATAGAGTAGTAAAGCCTGGACAAATATATAAACATTTTAAAGGTTGGCTGATAGAAATTATTTGTATAGCAAAGCATTCTGAAACGAAGGAATACATGGTAATTTATCATCATGTGAATGATGATGAAATATGGGCAAGACCATTAGATATGTTTTTGTCAGAGGTGGACCATAAAAAATATCCAGATATAAAGCAGAAATATCGATTTGAGCTACAACAATAAATTATATGTTAAATAAGAATTTGGCCAGACTAAACAATCTAAGTGCTTCAAAAAGTTGTTACATTGACTAACAAAGAAATTCTCACTTTTATATACAATATATTTTGTTTATAGAAGTGAGAAATTTTATTTTATGCGAAATGCTTTTCCTATTATTGTAGCATTTTCTTTATTTTAGATATTTTTTCGGTGTTATGTATATATTCTTTCCTGGGTTTTACAAAATTGCTAGAGCCTCTTCTTTCGAAATTATATCTTGGAATTAATTGAATGTGAAAATGATTCATTGGACCATCACACATAGTGCAAAGATAAACACTTTCACTATGATATACTTTTTTTAAAATGTTCATCATTTTTTTTGCAAAAACAAATATAGACTTACATAAATCATCTGGGATTTCCATCATATCTTTATAATGTGATTTAGACTGTATAGCTACATGGCCATCAGCTCGAGGGTTTC
This sequence comes from uncultured Clostridia bacterium, assembly GCA_944388625.1. Classification (GTDB taxonomy): domain Bacteria; phylum Bacillota; class Clostridia; order TANB77; family CAG-508; genus CALXJM01. The sequence continues at coordinate 3,324 of CALXJM010000008.1, read as the reverse complement.
CAACTAGAAAACATTCAAACTCATTGTTTTCAAATAACAATTTATTAGAAATATCTCCATATACACAATAATTATTTTGCTTGTTATAGCAAGTAGGGCAAATTGATAAATCAGTCAAAATGGCAGGGGTAATATTACCATGATTTTCTAGTATATGGTAAATTGGACTCTTGACTTGATTCCACAATTTTTTTAAGTTATCATAAGTTAAGATATTTTCAACATTTTCAAAATCAACCCATTTTAAAATTTCTCTATCTTTTTTGGCAATTTGCTTATTAGTTGGGCCATCATCTATGGAAACATATAAGTGACTTTCAATATCTTCGCCGTCTGGAGTAGTATAATTTAAAATATATACTGATTCATTAATGAGTAAATGATTAGAACGCATGGTTTCTTCTTCTGTTTCTCTTATAGCACATTCCAAAAGAGTTTCACCAGGCTCTAAATGACCTTTAGGAAAAGAATATTCATTTTCATGTAATACTAATCCAACTTGATTTGTTTTTAGATTTAATAAAATTGTTCCAGCTTTTTTTGTTAACATTTAAATTTCACCTCCTATTTATTATATAATTAAATTCAAAAGTAAATGATATCATGAATATGAGGATTTATTTTGTTTTTGTAGTTTTTTCCATTAAATTTTGTATAATTTCGCCTTGTTTTGCATTTTCTTCATAACTAATTTGATATTTTCCATTTTTAAATTTTAGAATATCTCCATCTTTAGCACGAAAATCAACTAGTGATTTAGGAATATTGTACATTTTACCAGTTGTTCTATTTTCACAAACAGCATAATTACCTTCATATCTATCCAAAGTAAATAGAGTATCTTCAGGAATATTATTCAAGGTTTTTATAGAATTTGAAGCCATAAGAGATTTCTTTAATTCATCGATGAAATTATCAATAAAAGAATTATTATAAGATTTAATATTTTTTTCTAGAGCAAGATCAATAGAATTTACAATTTCATAAAGATTAATAAAAAACACATCCTTCCAAAATTTATTTAGAACAAAATTAAAAAATTAGATAAAATAATTAGAATTTAAATTTTAATCATCATATAATAAAATTAGAAATATTGCAATAAAATTCGCGTAAAAAAATAAAATTGAATTCTACAGAGAATAATGATGAGTCATAAATAAAGTGAGCAAAATTTAAAATGCCCACTGTGTTAACTATGAATTTGAAACATTAGAGATAAATTTAATAACATAAGTAATATAATCAAAATGATTATCGTTAAGATAGTTTAATTGATTTTTTTAAAACTTTTATTGTCAAAAGACAAATTACTATAAAATATAATACAAAAAACAAATCACAAATCTTTGAAACGAGATATCACAAATGTTTGAAATAAAAAATCAACAATTAACCGAAATAAAAAACTATAAATAACCGAAAAATAATTACATGAATAACCGAAAAATATTGTATAATTTTAGAAGTAATGGTATAATATAATAAAGTAAAGGAGTGATAAGAGTCATGCAAGAATATAAAAACAGAATTGTTGATGAGATTTTAGAAAAAAAATTAAAAGGAAAAGGAGCTGTTTTAATACAAGGACCAAAGTGGTGTGGAAAAACAACAACTGCTGAACAAATTTCTAAAAGTATATTATATATGGCTAAATCTGATGAAAAAGAACAAAATTTAACAATGGCTGAAATCAATCCAAGTTTACTTTTACAAGGAGAAGTACCAAGATTAATAGACGAATGGCAAATTGCACCAAAATTATGGGATGCAATAAGGTATGAAATAGATCATAGAAATGCAGAAGGACAATTTATTTTAACAGGATCTTCTGTTCCAGCGAAAATGGATGATGTAACTCATAGTGGTACAGGACGATTCGCATGGCTATTAATGAGGCCAATGAGTTTGTACGAGTCAGGTGAATCAACTGGTCAAGTTAGCTTAATAGATTTATTTGATGGAACAAAAAAGATAGAAGGAATAAATAATATAGACTTAGAAAAAATGGCTTATTTAGTATGTAGAGGTGGATGGCCAAGAGCAATTTTTATGGAAGAAGAAATAGCTCTTGAACAAGCATATGATTACTATGATGCTGTTGTTAACAGAGATATTTCAGAAGCAGATGGTATTTCTAGAAATCCAGAAAGAGTAAAAAATCTTATGAGGTCATATGCAAGAAATATGGGAACTCAAGCATCAAATGATACATTAAGAAGTGATATGATTGCTAATGATTCTACATCTCTAGATACAGATACTGTATTGTCATATGTAAATGCATTAAAAAAGATATTTGTAGTAGAAGAATCACCAGCTTGGAATCCAAATTTAAGAAGTAAAACTGCAATAAGAACATCTGATACAAGATATTTTATTGATCCATCTATAGCTGTTGCTTCATTAGGAATAGGACCAAAAGATTTAATAAATGATTTGAATACATTTGGATTATTATTTGAAACATTATGTATAAGAGATTTAAGAGTTTATGCAGAAAGCATAAAAGGAAAAGTTTATCATTATAGAGATGCAAATGATTTAGAATGTGATGCTGTTATTCATTTAAGAGATGGTTCTTATGGTTTAATAGAAATAAAATTAGGTGGAGATAGTTTAATAAATGAGGGAGCAGATACATTAAAAAAATTGGAATCAAGAATAGATATAACTAAAATGAAAAATCCATCATTTTTACTTGTACTTACAGCAACAGGTAAATATGCATATAGAAGAGAAGATGGAGTATATGTAGTTCCAATTGGATGTTTAAAAAACTAGAAAGAGAAATAATTAAAATAAAAAAGTGTGAAAAGTAAAATATATTAAAAATTAAAGGCGAGAATACTCGCCTTTCCTATTTAGCTATGAATAATTTAACAATATCACAAAGACCAGCTTTATAATACTTCTCATTCCAATAAATAGAATAATTTAATAGTTCCTCTCTAAAATCATCAAGAACATCAGAAATATAATCAGAATTTTTATCAGGAATAATATCAAGAATCTTTTCGCAAAAAGTATCATAATTAAGAGCATACTTTTTATCTTCGTCAGTTAAATTAGATTCTAATTTTTCAAATCTAAATTCTATCCAATCTTTTAATAATTCATCATCCGTATCATTTGAATTGATATTATTAAAACAACAAAAACATTTTCTATTCATAATCAAAACCTCCATAAATCTAAATGAATTACAAAATTTTTTTAAAAATTTTGCATGCTTAGACTGTAGAAGACAAGTTGTAACAGTCTAAGCAAATTGGGCTCAAAATGGGCACACAATTGACCAAAAATGAACCAAAATCACATAAA